>JAGCLI010000276.1 GCA_017647065.1 Bacteroidales bacterium | reverse complement strand
CCTACATAAATAATTTATTAGTTTATATGAGTTTTTCTTCTCTATTGCTTATTCTACCTATTTTTGCATCATTGTTTACTCACGAATCTTACAAACTTATTTTGTTGATAATTTCTTTGTCATTATTTGTTCTAATGTCTATTATTAGGGCTTTTAGAGGATTGTATATCATCATAAAATTCCCCAAATTTTTTCATATTTATCTTTTTTCGTATCTTTGCACCCTCGAAATCCTACCTTTATTGTTAGTTTATAGGTGGATTTTTTAAGAAAATAGCGAAGATATTTATGATAGAAAGAACGATTAAAAACATTTTAATTTCTCAACCTGAGCCAACAGATTTGTTGAAAAATCAATACAAAGCCCTTTCAAGCAAATACGAAGTTGAATTTACGTTTTACAAATTTTTTGATGTAGTAGGTATTAGCAATAGAGAGTTTAGAGATGCTAAAATCTCTCTTTTGGACCATAGTGCAGTTATATTTACAAGCAAATTATCTGTTGACAATTATTTCCGTTTAGCAAAAGAACTTCGTTTAACGATTCCAGAAACAATGAAATATTTTTGCATAACTGAGACTGTCGCTAATTATATGCAAAACTATGTTCAATATCGTAAAAGAAAGATATTCTATGGCAAACTTACATTTAAAGATTTGGTAGAAGTAATTGCAAAACACAAAGAAGAGAATTTCATTATTCCTTGTGCAGAAGACTCTTCTATTGATTACTTTACTTTGTTGGATACTGCCAAAATAAAATATACAAAAGCGGTTATGTACCGTTCAGAGCCAAAAGATTTAAGCAATATTGATATTAAAAAATTTGATATGATAGCAATGTTCAGTCCAATAGGAGTTAAATCTTTTATTCAAAGCTTTCCAGAAATTACTTCAGAGGATATTTTCATTGCTGCCTTTGGAACAACAACTCAAACTGCTTTAAAATCTGCAAAACTTAAATCCTACATTCCTGCTCCTACAAAAGAAGCTCCTTCAATGATAATGGCAATAGATAATTTCTTGTCTTTGACTACCGAAGAAAGAAAAGAATGGATGGCAAAAATAGATGCAGAGTTTAAAGCAAAGAAAAAAACCTCAACCACTAAAACTACTACCACAAAAAAAGCAACTGCTACAAAAAAAACCTCAACAACTAAAACTACTGCTACAAAAAAAACAACCTCAAAGAAAACATCTAAAACCAAAGATGAATAATTTCCCTAAGGGAGAAAGACTTAATAACGTCAAACAAATAGAAAATCTATACGCTAAGGGAGATAAGTTTATGGCTTATCCTTTTAGCGTAAGATTTATTTATAACAAGGAGCAAAATCCTGAAAATTCTAATATGTCGGTATTGATTATTGCTCCAAAACGCTATCAAAAATTAGCCGTTAATCGTAATCGTGCAAAAAGACTTTTAAGAGAAGCTTACAGATTAAACAAACATTCTCTTGAAGAAAAGATAAAAAATTCTTCTTCTCAATTATTTATCAGCATTGCCTTAGTTTCAAAAATTATGCCTGATTATTCCTTAACCGAACAAAAGGTTAAAGAAATCCTTTCTACAATAGAAAAAAAGATATTTAGTGAAAATAATTAAGAAAGTTTTTTCTTTTGTATTTTTGGCTTTGATAAGATTTTATCAAGTAGCGATTTCACCACTAAAACCGCCTTCTTGTAGATTTACTCCTACGTGTTCGCAATACGCAATAGAGGCTATAAAAAAGCATGGACCATTTAAAGGACTTTATTTGGCAATAAGAAGAATTCTTCGTTGTCATCCTTGGGGTGGAAGTGGATATGACCCCGTTCCTTAAAAGAAAAGACAAATTATCTTAAAGAGATAATGAATTATCTTAGTGAGATAATTCATTATCTCTTTGTTTTATTTTTCTTATTGTTTGTCGTATTTCAATACTTCATCATTAAAGAAATCTAATTGAACTCCTGCTTGTGCAAACATTTGTTCTGAATCTTTTCCTGCGTGGTATTTCATTTGACAAACCACTCTTTTGATTCCACAATTTATTATCATCATCGCACAAGTTCTACAAGGAGTCATTTTACAATAAAGAGTAGCTCCATCAAGTGCTATTCCCCTTCTTGCAGCTTGACAAATTGCATTTTGTTCTGCATGAACGGTTCTCACACAATGATTACTAATGCTTCCATCTTCATTTATCATTTGCTTAAACAAGTGTCCGACATCATCACAATGTGGTAATCCTTTTGGAGCTCCTACATAACCTGTTACAAGTACTTGTTTGTCTTTGACAATCACGCAACCGCTCCTACCTCTATCACAAGTTGCTCTTTTTGCTGCTGCATTAGCCAAATCCATGAAGTATTCGTCCCAAGAAGGTCTTTTAAATTTTTCCATTTGTTTTAAAACTTCTTCTACTTGCTTTGAAAGCGATTCTACATCTTGGTCATTGTTGAAAGTGTAATCTGCTTTCTGCATACAGATTGCAATATTTTGACTATTATTGTTGTCTGATTGCATTTCACGTTTTTCATTCTCAACAAAGGTTTCAAAACTTACATTATCGGTTGCACTCTTTCTAAGAGAAATTCTTTGATAGCGTGTTTTTATATCGGCATCTACTGAAAACAAATAGAAATTATGAATGTTTCTTAATAGTTCTATTTCCTTATCGTTGCGAATACTTTCTATCACACAATCATCTCCATTTGCGATAGCAGTATTTAAGATAGTTTTTACTATGTAATCGTTTCCAAATTCTTCTCTTAGAGAATTTGCAGTTGAAGTCATCGTGTCGCGATTTATTTCTAAACCACGTTTTTTGATTTCTTCAACAAGAAAATCCCTAACCGAATAATGTTTAAACCCTTTTTTGATTAACAATTCTACAATAGTACCCTTTCCTGCTCCTATTGTGCCTGTTATTCCTATTATTATCATACTTTATATTTGTAAGATAGGTTGTCAAGTTCTTTATTTGCTTTTACGATTTTTTCTTTTAGACTTTCTTTGTAGTCAATCATTTTCTTTTTTAGTTCATCGTCTGCTGTAGAAAGTATTTGTAGTGCTAAGATTGCTGCATTTAATGCACCATTTATTGCAACCGTTGCAACAGGTATTCCAGGAGGCATTTGCATCATTGCAAGTGCGGCGTCCATTCCTTCTAATGAAGCTTTAATTGGAACACCTATAACAGGCAATGGTGTCATTGCTGCAATTACTCCTGGTAAATGTGCTGCCATTCCTGCTGCTGCTATTATTACTTCAATGCCTCTTTTGTGAGCATTAGTTGCAAATTCTTCTACTTCTTTTGGTGTACGATGTGCAGACAAAGCATTGATTTCAAAAGGTATTTCCATTTGTTCAAAAAACTTCGCAGCATTATCCATAATAGGCAAATCCGAAGTTGAACCCATTATTATACTTACTCTTGCTTTCATTTTTAAATCCTAAATATTTAATGTGATTAAATCATTTCTTGTTCTTTTAAGAAATCCTTGTACTTTTGAGAAAAGTATTCAGCATCTTTTTTTGAGTATCTTACGTTAGTGAATACTTGTGCAAGGTTTTCTTGTTTTGACTCTGCAATATATTTTTTTATTTGAGGCAATTGTTCAAATGATTCATAGAGTTGTTCAATTTTTTCTTTATTATAATCTTCGTATTCTTCGTAATGAACAACTGCCTCCAAAGGTAATCTTTCTGTCAAAGGAGGATTCTCTGCTGGATAGCCCAAAGTAATTGTGGTAACAGGCACAACACCTTTTGGAAGATGCAATAATTCTGCTATTTCTTTGGCTTGATAGTTTACTGTACCAATATAACAAGCTCCTATGCCTAATTCTTCTGCTGCATTCACCATTGCTTGTGTGCAAATAGTAGCATCTATTGTTGAAACATTCAACCACAAAAAATTATCGTAACTTTTAGGTGCGTTTCTTTGCTCACAATATTTGTGAAAACGATTTACATCTGCACAAACAGTCAAAACAACAGATGCGTCTTTGACCATAGGTTGATTAAAATGAAGTTTGCAAAGTGCTTCTTTGTTTTCTTGTTTTTGAGTAACAATTATGCTGTATATTTGCATATTTCCACAGTTTGAGGCTCTAACTCCTGCTTGCAAAATGGTGTCAAGAGTTTCTTTTTCAATTGCCTTATCACTGTATTTTCTGATTGTTCTTCTATTTAGAAGAGTATTTATTCCGTTGTGTTCCATAATATTCTTTTTTACGCAGTTTTCTAAGAAACGTTTACCTTTGTTAAATATTTTCTTAGGAAATAAAGTTTTCTTATATTTGCAAAATAAATCAAAAGTAGTACTTTTGTAGTATGGATAAAGATAAGAATATAATAGAAGACGTAACAAATAACGACTATAAATATGGTTTTGTTACCGATATTGAGACCGAATTTATTGAAAAAGGATTAAACGAAAATGTTATTCGTCATATATCTAAGGTAAAGCAAGAACCTGATTGGCTTTTAGAGTTTCGATTGAAGGCTTATAGGAAATTTATTACTATGAAGCAACCTGATTGGGCTCATCTTAATATTCCACCAATAGATTATCAAGATATTATTTACTATGCAGCACCTAAGAAGAAAAAAGAATTAGCAAGTCTTGACGAAGTTGATCCTGAACTTTTGGAAACCTTTAATAAACTTGGAATTTCTCTTGATGAACAAAAAAGATTAACAGGTGTAGCTGTTGATGCTGTGATGGACTCGGTGTCGGTTAAGACAACTTTTCACGATACATTGAGTAAAGCTGGAGTTATTTTTTGTTCGTTTAGTGAAGCTGTTAAAAATCACCCCGATTTAGTAAAACAATACTTAGCAAGTGTTGTTCCGATAGGAGATAATTACTTTGCTGCACTTAATTCAGCCGTTTTCTCTGATGGTTCTTTCTGTTATATTCCAAAGGGAGTACATTGCCCAATGGAACTTTCGACTTATTTTAGAATAAACGCAGCTGGTTCAGGACAATTCGAAAGAACATTGATTGTAGCTGACGAAGGCTCCTACGTTTCTTACATGGAAGGCTGTTCTGCTCCACAAAGAGATGAAAATCAACTGCACGCGGCTATTGTAGAGATTGTAGTAATGAAAGATGCCGAAGTAAAATACTCAACAGTTCAAAATTGGTATCCAGGAGACAAAGATGGAAAAGGTGGAATCTACAATTTTGTTACCAAAAGAGGAATGTGCAAAGGAAATAACTCTAAACTATCTTGGACACAAGTAGAAACAGGTTCTGCAATCACTTGGAAATATCCTTCATGCGTATTATTAGGAGATAATTCCGTAGGAGAATTCTATTCTGTTGCAGTAACAAACAATCATCAGCAAGCAGACACAGGAACAAAGATGGTTCATGTAGGACGAAATACTAAAAGTACAATTATAAGCAAAGGAATATCAAGTGGAAAAAGCCAAAACTCATATCGAGGTTTAGTAAAGGTAAACAGATTAGCAGAAAATTCAAGAAATTATTCACAATGTGATTCTTTATTGCTAACAGATACTTGTGGAGCACACACATTCCCTTACATAAAAGTTGATAATCATTCCTCAATAGTAGAACACGAAGCAACTACATCAAAGATTTCAGAAGACCAATTATTCTATTGTCGTCAACGAGGCATAAGTCAAGAAGGAGCAATAGGACTTATAGTAAACGGATACGCAAAAGAAGTTTTGAATAAATTACCTATGGAGTTTGCGGTTGAAGCACAAAAATTATTATCCATAAGTTTAGACAATAGTGTTGGATAAAATGGAAAGTTATAAGATATTAGTAATAAGATTTTCTTCAATAGGAGATATTGTTTTAACAACTCCTATTGTTAGAGCGTTAAAACAGCAGTTAAAAAACGTAGAAATACATTACTTAACAAAAAAAACAAACTATTCTCTCCTACAAAACAACAAATATATTGATAAAATACATTTGTTAGAAGAGACCGATTTGCTCAAAAAACTAAGACAAAACAAGTTTGATTACATTGTCGATTTACATAATAACCTTCGTACGTTAAAAATTAAGGCTATGCTTGGAGTGAAAAGCAAAGCCTTTCCAAAATTAAATTTAAAAAAATTCCTACTTGTAAACTTCAAAATCAATAAACTTCCAAACATTCATATTGTAGATAGATATTTTGAAGCCACAAGTAAATTAGGAGTAATAAATGATAAGAAAGGGTTAGATTTCTTTTTACAAGAAGAAGATTTTGTTTCCCCTGATGCCCTGCCGTTAGACTTTCACAATGGATATATTGCAATTGTTGTAGGGAGTAAACACTTTACAAAACAAATGCCATTAAATCTCTTAACTCAAATATGTAAAGGGTTAGACAAACCGATAATCCTTTTAGGCGATAAAACGGATTACGAAAAAGCATTTAAAATTGAAAAAGAAATTGGTTCAAAAGTCTTTAATGGATGTGGAGCCTATAACATCAATCAAAGCAGTGCCTTAATTAAAAATTCACTTGGAGTAATTACAGCAGACACAGGACTAATGCATATAGCCTCTGCTTTGGACAAAAACATAATTTGTCTTTGGGGAAACACCGTTATGGATTTTGGAATGTATCCTTACCGAGCAGAAAACTCACAAGCTCAAACCTATAACTTTGAAATAAAAAATTTATCGTGTCGTCCGTGTAGCAAATTAGGTTATAAACAATGTCCTAAAAAGCATTTCAAATGTATGAACGACCAAAACGTAGAAGAAATCGTAAGAATAGCCAATAATTGGGAATAAGAAAAATGGAAGAAAACAAACACAAAGAAGCACAAGCGAGTTTTTCAAAACTACTAACCATAATGGACGAACTTAGAGAAAAGTGTCCATGGGATAAAAAACAAACAAATCTAAGTTTAAAATCCAACACAATAGAAGAAGTCTATGAATTAGCCCAAGCAATAGAGGATGACGATAAACAAGAAATAAAAAAAGAACTTGGAGACTTGCTTTTACATGTTGTTTTCTATTCAAAAATTGGTAGCGAGCAAGGAGAATTTGACATAAAAGCAGTAATAGATTCCCTATGTGAGAAACTAATAAGACGACATCCTCATATTTACGGAGAAGTAAAAGTAGAGAATGCAGAAGACGTTAAAAAAACTTGGGAACAAATAAAAATGACGGAAGGAAGAGAATCTGTATTTTCAGGAGTCCCAAGAGCATTAGATTCTTTAATAAAAGCATATAGATTACAAGAAAAAGCAGCGGGCGTAGGCTTTGATTGGAATGAGCCTTCTCAGGTTTGGGACAAAGTACAAGAAGAATTACAAGAATTAGAAGAAGAGGTAAAAAATAAAAACTCACAAGAAAAAATAGAAGAAGAGTTTGGAGACGTACTTTTTGCACTAATAAATTATGCACGTTTTCTAAAAATAAAACCAGAACACGCCTTAGAAAAAACAAACCGTAAATTCATAAAACGATTTCAATACATAGAACAAATAGCACAAGAACAAAATAAAAAACTTCAAGAAATGAGCCTTGAAGAAATGGAAACAATTTGGAATAACGCAAAAACAATGGAGGAATAAAAAAAATGATAGAAATTATACCACAAAATCACTTTGAAGTAAATAGTTACGTATTATTTGATGAAACAAAAGAATGTGTTTTAGTTGACGTTTGCTCGCAAGGAGCCTTGCAAGAAAGAGAAATAATCAACTTTATAGAACAACATTCCTTAAAAGTAAAACACATATTGCTTACTCATCCTCACGTAGATCATCTTTGTGGATCAGCATTTGCTTACAAACAATTTTCTTTGCCAATAACAATGAGCATAGATGCTGTAAAAATGTTTCAAACAGCCGAAAGTCAAGCCTCAATGATGGGATTTGAACTTGGAGATTTTGAAAACGTAGAGATAAAGACCATAATGCCTGGCGATGTTATTGAATTTGGAAATAGTAAGATAGAATGTCTTGACACAGCAGGTCATTGTATTGGAAGTTTAAGTTATTACAATGCAAAAGAGAAGTATATAATCACAGGAGATGCTCTTTTTGCACAATCAATTGGCAGAACGGATCTTCCAACAGGAGATTTAGACCAACTACTCTCTAACATAAAAGAAAAAATACTCACTCTACCCGAAGAAACTAAAGTGTATCCAGGTCACGGTCCTTATTCAACAGTAGATTACGAAAAAACACATAACCCATTCTTATTATAGCCTTATGAAAAAGCAAATAATTTATATTGTTCTTTTAGTTATCTTGTCTTTGCCCTTTGGCGTAAAAGCACAAGACTTTCGTGCAGGAGTTCAATTTGGCATTGTGCCCTCGCAAGTTGATGGAGACGGATTGACAGGTTATAATAAAATAGGACTAATGGGCGGAGCGTTCGTAGAAAGAAATATAAGCAAAAATGTTTTTCTTTTTACAGACTTGTCTTTTACTATGAAAGGAAGTAGAGTTGCAAGTAGTAAAAATGTAAACTTCGATCAAGTAGAATTAACAACTAATTACATTGATTGGGGCTTGTATGCAGGTTATAGGCTATCAAATAAAATAGATTTAAAAGCAGGTTTAGTTCCTTCGGTTTTGATTTATCATAAAGAATGCACAGCAGGAGGCATAGAATTATTTGGAGAAGATACATTCCGTCCATTAAATCTATTAGTATCTTGTGGAGCGAATTATCATTTTTCAAAGCATTTTTCAATAAATGCCACATATAACTATTCCATTGTAAGCATTCGTCCTGGGGAGTTAGTAATGATAGACTTTCACATAGGAGAAACCCACGCTCAATACCACAACTATATAAATCTTTCTTTAATGTACCATTTCTAAAACAAAGAATTGGCAAAATATTTCAAAGAAATAATTTTGTAAATGAGCGTTTTTTTTTACTTTGTCAATAGTAAAATACAAAACCTTGCAAAGAGGAATCGAAAATACTGATTTTAAAAGTAACAAATTTTATTTTTTCTTTGTAAAAGTAACAATGTTGTTGCTTTTTTATTATATTTGCAGTCTTATGGTAATATAAATAATTTAAAGCAAATGAGATTTTTACTGACACTCTTAATGATTCTTATTGTTTTTTCTTCGTGTAAGAAAGAAGAAAACATAATTAAGAGTTTCGATGCTTTGAATAATTTTTCTCAAACAGATACTGTAAAAGTAGATATGTCGTTTGACAATTCTGTTTTAGAAGGTGTGGTTTTGCCTTCAAAGCAAGAGCATTTTGTTTTTAAGGCAAAAGTCT
>JAGCLI010000275.1 GCA_017647065.1 Bacteroidales bacterium | reverse complement strand
TTCGTATTCTATAAGTTATGCTACGTATTCACGAAATAGGGAAAAGGGAGGATTTGTTACTACTATGTCGGCTTCTTTTAGCAATTCTATACATTCTTTGCTACGAAAATCTCCATCGCCTTGCAGTTCTTTGACCTCCAATTCGTTGTCATCAACTTGTCGGTTGCCGTTTTTGTCTCCTTCGTAAATGATATAGACTGCTTTTTCGCTACTTTCTTGGCTGAAAAGGTCAATATCTTGATTTTTATAACAAGTTGCTATAAGTTTTTTCAAGCCTAAGTGTTCAAAGTTTAAGGAAAAATAACGGAAAAAGTTACTTACTCGCGGGTCATCGCAGTTACAGAGAATTGTTTTGCCTTTAAAGTGTTCCCAATAGTGCTGACATTCGTTTTCTATGTCGGAAAGTTGAGTGTAAAACTCATCTGCCTTTGCTCGTTTTGCCTTGTGAAGATTGTCATTCTTTGCCATAATTTGTCGGTGTTTTGACTTGAAGCCATAAACTCCGATTCGGGCAAAAGAAAAAGGCGTTACCGTTTTTTAATTGCTTATTAGTTATAGAGGTACCGCCAAGAACCCACACGTATAATAAGCATAAAACGGTCCACGCCCTAAGACGCGAACCTTCAACTGCTTATTCTCTACGTGTATTTGAAAATTGGCGGTTTTCTTATAACGAGAATAAGAGCTTAAAGCTCAATCGATTTATATATTATTTCGTTTTTCTATCTTTACATTTTTCTTTCTTTTTTTTCTATTTGCAAAAGTATGATTTTTTTCTTTGAATTAAAAAAATAAATCAAAGAAAAATTTTAATAAATCAAAGAAAAAAAACAAAAAAACAAAGAAAAATTTTGCGAAAATATTGCTTTGTTTTTTTGCTTAAATATCTAAAAAAATCTTTTCTAAAACCTTGTAATTTAAGTCTTTATTTTTGTAATAACTTTATTAGTAATAAACTTATTAGTAATAACATTATTACAAAAAATATAAGCATTAGTCGTGGAGAAGTGATGAAAAAAAGTAGATTTCCACGACTAATACATATTTTTTCTTTACTTGCTCATTATTTTGCTTATCTCATCAAGTATTGGTTGTGTGCTTATGTTTTCTCCTACGGCTTGTTGCATCCATAGTTGAGGAGTTAGGCGTCCGATTGTATAGATGCGTTTGATTTCGTTTGCAAAATCTTGTTTGTTTGTGAATTTTGCAAAGTGGCTTTCAAGTTGATATTCTATTATGTGGCCTAATGGGTAGTTTGGCAAGTACATTGGAGAATTTACCATGTGAGAATAGATTGCTAAGAGTGGAGAATCTTTTGTTCCAAGTACAGGATAGTAGTATTTGTTCCACGTTTCTTTTGCTATCTTTAAGGTTGCGTTCTTTAAGTCTTCGGCTGTTGCTTCTGGGTTAGCGTATAGCCATTCCCAAACTGCCATATCTACAAGTGCAACGCCCATTATTTCGTATAATCCCCAGAAAATATCAAGTGTTGTGTTGTCGTTGCGTTCTGATTTAAAGCCAAGAAGGTCTAAGTCTCTTTTTTGGAAAATGAAGGCAAGAGCTTCTGTAAATCCTGTATTAGGAACTCCGTTTAAAGTGTAGTAATCTATCTTGTAAAGGTCAAGAACTTGTTCTACATTATGACCAAATTCGTGTACAGCAATGTTATATCCTTTGTAATCCATACCATTGCCAACTATTCTTGTACGAAGTCTTGCAGGTTCCCACTTTCCTTGTGCTCCCCAAGCGTGTCCTGAACCTCTTGCACCTTCTACAACTATTCTTTCTGAGAGATAGTTTGCGTCTTCTTTGCTAAATCCTAAGGCTTCAAGCATTCGTGGCATATCTTTTTCAAATGCTTCTGCGTTTGGATACATTGCTTGTGTTTTTGCAGTAAGTACATCTTCTGAAAGTGTGGAACGGCTCTTGAATCCATCGTACCAAATATCGTAAGGACGAAGTTCTCTTCCTAAACGGCTTTTTATCAATTCTCCAACTTGTTTTACTTGTTCAGAAGAAACAAGATTGATGAACAATTCTTTAAGTTGAGCAACTGACATTTCCATTCCGCCTTCAAAGTTACGTTGAATACCTGTTGGAAGTGAAGGTGTGTAAGGGTCAATCTTCTTTTCTACTTTGTAAGCGTCTAATATGTGTTGATAACGTCTTGTTCCTTCTGCTTCAAGGGCTACTTCTTTTCCGCCTTTGAATGTTTTATTTGTATAAGGATTCCAATCGTATTCTGCATTGTTTATTACCTCTTGCGGAATTGTTTGATCTACGATTCTTTCCATTACTTTGTAAATCATTTCTTGCTTTTCGTGTGCGTTAGGTATGTTTGCGTAGTTTGATTTTATTTCATCACGCAAATTCCAGTGAGAAAGCAATACCATATCCTCAGGGAAAAGTTTTTCACCCTTTTCATTTAAAAGGTGTCCCATCATTATATTGTACTCAGCTATGTAGTTTTCG
>JAGCLI010000274.1 GCA_017647065.1 Bacteroidales bacterium | reverse complement strand
GTTGGCCGATGCATTGAAGTTTGAGAGCGAAGCAGACGCTAAGAGCTGGCAGAAGAAAGCAGAAGAGATGTTTGACGACAGAACATTTGATGTGGTTCCGTTTGACTCTCGTATCTTTGGTAAAGCTATATTAAGAAAACTATGGTCAGGAATATACAATTATTAGTCTTATGAAAATAGTATTAGATTTTATAAATCAACTAAGCCTTAACAACAATAAAGAATGGTTTGATAAAAACAAGTCATTTTACCAAGAAGCAAAAGATTGCTTTGAAACATTTACACAACAATTAATTGCAAATATAGAAACTTTTGACCCAACAATAAGAGGCTTACAAGTAAAAGATTGTACATATAGAATATATCGCGACCTAAGATTCTCAAAAGACAAAACTCCTTACAAGACTCACATAGGTGCATATATATGTCCAAACGGAAAAAAGTCAGGATTAGGAGGCTATTACTTTCATTTAGAAGCTCAATCAAAGCAATATCTTTCTTCTCATTTGCTTGCAAGCGGTGCAGTTTGCCTTCCAAACAATATAATCAATAGTATAAGAGAAGATGTATTCTCTTTGCCAAACGAATTTCAATCTTGCATCAGCAATGCAAAAGGGTGGGAGATAGACACTGAAAATAAAATGAAAACAGTGCCAAAACAATTTCCAAAAGACGCAATAAACGCCGAATATTTAAAACTTAAAGACTTTATTTTAAGCAAAAAACTTAACGATTCTTACGTTTTATCGGACAACTTATTGGAAAGAGTAACCCAAGAATTTGAAAAAACAATGAAGTTCAAAGAATTTATCAACCGAGCAATACAAGCAGTTGATTAGTTCTTATATTTCAACCATTTCCACAACTCTTTATAAGTAATCTTCTTGCCGTACATAAGTATTCCTGTGCGGTAAATTTTTGCCGCAATCACAACACATATCACAATAAAGACAATTATAAGAGCACAAGAAAGAAGAATTTCCCAACTTGCCACTCCAAAAGGTATTCTGACCATCATAGCAACAGGAGCTGTGAAAGGAATTATTGAAAGCCAAAAAGCAATAGAACTTGTTGGGTTATCGCTCAATATAGGCAAACAAATGATTGCTAAAACCAAAGGAATAGTTACAGGGAGCGTGAATTGACTTCCATCTGTATCAACATCAAGTAGCGAACCTATTGCACCAAACAAAGATGCGTACAATAAAAATCCCATAATGAAATAAAACACAAACATACCTATCATTAAAGGAATATTTATTGCAAAAAGACCACTTACAAGTTCAGAAACCTCAGTTGCTTCCGTTGCATTGATTTGATCAACCGTTACAATTCTTTGGTCAATGTTGATTGTTTGTTCTTGTGGTGCAGAAAATATTTCAGGAGCTGCGGTTTGTGCAAAAGTAATTATTCCAAAAATAATTACAATCCACAATACAATTTGAGTAAGACTCACAAGAGCAATAGCAATTATCTTTCCAAATAGCAATTCTATTGGCCTTACGCTTGAAACCAAAACCTCCACAACCCTATTCATCTTTTCGTCCGAGACACTCTTCATAATTTGAGCCCCAAACAAAAAGACAAAGAAATAAATCAAGAATCCTGATACCATACCAAGCAACATCTTGACTTCATTATAGGATTCTTCTCCCGAAAATATATTTTTAGTGTAGAAATCTATTGTAGGATTGTTTACCCAAGCAATTTCTTTTTCATTCATTCCATAATCCAATCGAAGAATGCTATTTTTCAATATATTTGTTAATTGATTTTTTATTTCCTCTTGTACACTTCCTGGAATTTCTTGCTCACCATAATACATAAAACCTTTAATAGGAGGCGTGTCGTTAGTCTTTACAATTTCCAAAACTCCATCAACTCCCCCTTCTTTCAAAATAGTTTGAGCAGTTTCTATATTATCAAAATACTCAAACTTAATTCTATCTGAGGATTTAAATTGATTTTTAAATAAATATACACTATCGTTTTGACTAACGTTAAGAGTTTGATCAACAACCATTACATTCAATCTATCTTCCTCAATATTAGAAAGAAAAAATGGAGTAAAAATCAATAAACTCATTAAAATAGGTCCGAGAATAGTCATTACAAGAAATGATTTCTTGCTAACACGAGTTAGATATTCTCTTTTTATTATGATTTTTATTTTATTCATTATTCTTGATTGTTTCTATAAAAATATTATTCATTGAAGGAAGAATCTCTCTGTAAGAAAGAATATTAGTTTCTTTTAGGATATTAGAAAGTAAATCTGCATTTCTTCCTTTTTCTATTGAAAGCGTTAATATGGATTTTTCCTTATCTGTCTTAGAATGTAAAAGTTCGCAACCCTCAATCAACAAATTCTCTACTCGTTCTTGATAAGGAATTATGATTTCAAATCTATTTTGCTTAAATCTTTCTTTTATTTCATATACATTGCCTTCTAAAATCATCTTAGACTTGTTTATAAGGGCAATAGAGTCGCAAATCTCCTCCACACTCTCCATATTGTGAGTAGAAAATATGATTGTAGCACCTTTATCTCTAAGATTTAAGATTTCATTCTTTAAAAGATTTGCATTTAAAGGGTCAAAACCACTAAAAGGCTCGTCAAAAATAAGTAGTTTCGGCTCGTGAAGAATAGTTGTTATGAATTGAATTTTTTGAGCCATACCTTTTGATAATTCTTCTACACG
>JAGCLI010000273.1 GCA_017647065.1 Bacteroidales bacterium | reverse complement strand
TGGCTTTGATAAATTATACCTCAGGAACAACTTCTGTAAGCAAAGGAGTAATGATTTCTTATCGTGCTTTGCTAAGTAATTATATGTTTGCATGCGAAGTATTGCCTAATTTGAAACCAGGAGATAAGGTTATCTCTATGTTACCTATGGCTCACATGTACGGATTGCAGTTTGAGGTAATTTTTGAGTTTATAAGAGGAATCCATATTCATTTCTTGACTCGTATTCCTTCTCCAAAAATTGTGGCAGAAGCTTTTTCAAGAGTAAAACCTGATATAATTATTTCTGTTCCTCTTATTATTGAAAAGATATACAAGACAAAACTAAAACCAATATTAGATAAAAAGAAGATGAAACTTCTTTTGAATACTCCGATTATTGACACTATGGTGAAAAGTAAAATACTCACTACATTAACAGAGTCTTTTGGAGGAAAATTCTATGAAATCATAGTAGGAGGAGCTGCTTTTAATAGAGAGGTTGAAACATTCTTTAAGAAAATTGGTTTTCCTCACACCGTAGGTTATGGAATGACAGAATGTGGACCTATAATTTGCTATGCCGATTGGAAGAATCATAAATTAGGTTCTTGTGGAAAAGCCGTTCCTCGTATGGAAGTGAAGATTGATTCGCCTGATGAAACCAAGATAACAGGAGAAATACTTGTTAGGGGTGCGAATGTGATGATGGGATACTATAAAAATGAAGAAGCAACTAAGGCAGTGCTTACCGAAGATGGTTGGTTACATACCGGAGACTTAGGAATAAAGGATAAAGACGGCAATGTGTATATAAAAGGTCGTAGTAAAAATATGATTCTTGGTGCAAGCGGACAAAATATCTATCCGGAAGAAATTGAAGACTTGCTAAATAGTATGGAACTTGTTAATGAGAGTTTAGTAAAAGAAGAAAATGGAAAATTAGTTGCCTTAGTGTATTTGGATCAAGACTATTTAGATACACGCAACATTACTTTGTCGCAAGAGGAAATTAAGAATCAAATCAAGACTCAAGCAAATCAAGTACTTTCTTCTTATGAACAACTCTCTGCGATATACTTGCAAGAAGAAGAATTTGAGAAAACTCCAAAGCGTAGTATAAAACGTTATATTTATATGGGTAAATAATCAAAAATTAGAAAGGAAATGAAAAAGATACTTTTAATTGCGACAGCTCTTTTACTTACATCATTGTCTTTTGCACAAAAAACACCTTGTAATCTAATAGAGGAACAAGAAAACGGAAAGACAATCTATCGTGGAGAAAGAAATTATGTTGGAACAAATTACGATGATTTTAGAGTTTGCATACAATATTTATATGATGGAGAGAATCATTGTTTGGAATTAACCTTAGATTACAAACAACCTCTTACTGTAGAAGAAAAATCAGTGGCGTACATTCAATTTCCAAACGATAAGGAGGTTGAATTAGAACTTAGCAAAATTATAACAAACAATAAAAACAGCAAAATTGGTTGTAGATACGCTTTAAGAGAAGATCAGCAAAAAATATTTTCAGAACAAACAATCACTGCAATATATTTCTCTACTAAGGAATATCCTCAAGTAGAGATTGCAGAGCTTAACAAATACACTGCAAAGAAACTAATGGGAAGATTCAATTGTGGAATAAATACATTAGGAAAATAAACGAGAGAAAAGAATAATAAAAAATATTAAATATATGAGTACAAAAGTAACAAAGCAATTAGTAAATCCTCAAAGCATAGTTGTAGTAGGAGCAAGTAATGACACAGCAAAACCAGGCGGTGCAATACTTAGAAATATCATTGAAGGCGGATTTAAAGGACAATTACACGTAGTAAATCCAAAAGAAGAAGAAATACAAGGCATAAAATGCTCAAAAACAGTTAATGAATTACCACAAGTAGATTTAGCAGTTATAGCAATAGCAGCAAAATATACAGAAGAAACAGTTAGAGTTCTTACAGAAGAAAAAGGAACAAAAGCATTCATTATTATCTCTGCTGGATTTGGAGAAGAAAGCCACGAAGGTAAAGAATTAGAATTAAGAATAGTTTCTTTAATTGAAAAAGCAGGAGCTTGCTTAATCGGACCAAATTGCACCGGAATTTTCACTCCATATCATCATGCAATATTCTCAAAACCTTTCCCAAAATCATCACCAAAAGGAGTAGATTTCATAACAGGTAGTGGAGCGACAGGTTGCTTTATTATGGATATTGGAATGCAACAAGGACTTCACTTCAATCACTGTTGGGCAGTAGGAAACTCAGCACAATTAGGAATAGAAGACATATTAGAATACCACGATGAAAGCTTTGATCCTGAAACTTCATCAAAAGTAATATTGATGTACATAGAAAACATCAAAAACCCAATGAAACTCCTTACTCATGCAAAGAGTTTGAGAGCAAAAGGCGTTAGAATAGCAGCAATAAAGTCAGGTTCTTCAGAAGCAGGCTCACGTGCAGCTTCATCACACACAGGAGCCTTAGCATCACCTGATGTTGCAGTGGACGCATTGTTTAGAAAAGCAGGTATTGTTCGTTGTTACGGAAGAGAAGAGTTATGTACAGTAGGTAATATCTTCACTTACCCAGAATTTGAAGGTAAAAACATAGCAATTATCACACACGCAGGAGGTCCAGCCGTAATGCTAACAGACGCATTAAGCAAAGCAGGAATGAATATCCCTCACATAGAAGGAGCAATGGCAGATGAATTGCTTGGAAAACTATTTGCAGGTTCAGCAGTTGGTAATCCAATTGACTTCCTTGCAACAGGAACACCAGAACAACTTGGAACAATTATAGATTACTGCGATACAAAATTCGATAACATAGATGCAATGTGCGTAATCTTTGGAACACCAGGTTTAGCACCAATTTACGAAGCATACAGAGTGTTATCAGAAAAAATGAAAACAAGCAAAAAACCAATCTTCCCAATACTTCCTTCAACACTTGTAGCAGGTGATGAGGTAAAAGAATTTGTTGAAATGGGAAATACATACTTTGCAGACGAAACAGTATTTGGAAATGCAGTAGGACGCATAGTTGCAACACCAGAAGCTGCAAATGAAGAAGATACTGTAAAGATAGACGTAGAAAAGATTAGAGAAATAATCTCACGTTGCCCAGACGGATACCTTGATGTTAAGTTAATGAACGAATTACTTGACGCAGCAGGAATCAATCACGCAGTAGATATTTCAAGTGATAACGTTGAAGAAATAGTTGCTTTTGCTAACAAGACAGGTTACCCACAAGTAATGAAAGTTGTTGGACCTGTTCACAAATCTGACGTAGGCGGAGTATCGCTTAACGTAAAAGACGAAGCACATGTAAGAGCAGAATTTGAAAGACTAATAAAGATAAAAGATACTTACGCAGTTCAAGCATACCCAATGTTGTTTGGAACAGAAATCTTCATAGGAGCAATGCGTACACCATTGTTTGGACACCAAGTACTTTGCGGATTAGGTGGAATATTCGTAGAAGTATTGAAAGATGTACAAGCAGGACTTGCACCAATCGGCATAACAGAAGCAAAAGCAATGATAAAACGTTTGAGAGGTTACAAGATAATTCAAGGAGTTAGAGGACAAGACCCTGTAAACGAAGACTTGTATGCAGATCAAATAGCAAGAGTTGCAGCATTAGTACAAGCAGCACCAGAAATACGGTAAAAATCCCCTTGATCGCCTTGACAAAGCCGGAGGTTTCTTCCTTTTCTTCTTTCTCTGCCGGTTCATCCTCTGCCGGTGCATTGCCGATTTCTGCGGAATCTCCGCCGCTTTGCGCAGGCAGCTCCGCTGTCAG
>JAGCLI010000272.1 GCA_017647065.1 Bacteroidales bacterium | reverse complement strand
TAAAGCAGAGCTTCCTTCTTCTGAAGGGAATTTTTGAGTAAAGTCTGCCATAACTTGGAAACTATTGCTATATGACTCAGAGTTATTGAAATTATTCAACAACATTGAAGATACACCACCATTCATTCCCTTTCCGTAAGTATACTCTGCGTTTATTTGCAAACTACTATTCTTAGAGAAACGGAAATCCAAACCTCCATCAAGATAAATAGAAGCACTTCCTAAGTTTGGTTTACGACCAACTCTTTCAAAATCATTTAAAGTTAAGAATTCTGCTGCATAGTTTACAGCTCCAGTTGCAGGATTGAATACTAAAGGATTTTGTCTCAATCTTTCTAATACATCATCTTTTACCATATAATATCTTCTATCTTTTGGTCTGATGTATCCATCTGCTGAATATGAAGCAAAACCGGCTAAACGATAACCGATAACACTATTTTCTACTCCTGTTTCTTTATTTTTCTTCTTGTATAAAGGACCTGTAAAGAAGATGTCTGCTCTATGATACCCTCTTGTATCCAAAAATTCAGAAGTTTGATATTGAACAAAACCTTGGAATTGATTTTGTGGAGGTAATAATGTAATATTTGTTGCACCTCCGATAGCTTCACCTATACTTGCAGGTGTACCTCCTAAGATAACTTGAACTTCCGCGATTGATTGTTTTGGAATGTTCACAGAACCTTTTTTAGCAACTCCGTTTACATAAGTTTTCATTTGGTCTTGTCCACGTGCACTACCTGCACCACCTTCATTGTCTGTAATACCTCCTACTGAAGCGATGATACCATCAACCGTGTTGGCAGTCATCTTATCGAGGTCTTCTGCAGAAATACGCTTTCCTGATTCAGAAGAACCTTGGTCTATCAAAGGAATAGAATATTCAACAACCTCTACAACGTCTAAGACTTCTGCTGTAGGAGTCATTTCTAAACTACCTTCCAATGTAAAACCAGAAGCTTTAACTTGTACACCGGTTTTCAAGACAGTCTTGTAACCCATGAACGAAGCTCTGATGTCATACGCACCAGGAGAAAGCGGTTTAATTTGATAATTACCATTAATATCCGTTGTAGCTCCTCCCATTTGTTGACCATTTTGTTCAACAATGACATTCACAAACGGCAATGGTTCTTTTGTCTGTGAGTCTGTGATAGTACCCGTAAGAGTTCCTTGCGAATACAACATCAGACTGGTTGTCAACAACAACCCGAGTGTAAAGAATAATTTTCTCAACATGCCCATTTCTTTTATGTGTTTCTTAGATTTATAATTTCATTATTTATATGGTCTTTCTAATATCGTAGAATAGATAACAGCATCTTTTAAAGAAAACTTCTTATCCTGTTCTACTGAAAGTATTTGTTTGTCTTTTTTTTCTATTTGCTCAATCTCATCTCTTTCCTTATGAACATCTTTCTTGACATTACTAGTATAAGACACCTCCTCTTGCAAAGTATCTTCTACATCTGTGAATACTTCTAAATCACAAACCTGCTCGTTTTCTTGAAAAGGTTCACGCATCGCTTTTATTACCCTAACAAAAAAAACTCCAACCAATAATATCAATGTTATAAAAAAAACACTCATAATCCACTTTTTAAGTTGGCAAATTTACAAGAAAAAAATTATCTCACAAATTTTTATTAACAATAATTTATTGAAGAGAACTTTAAATGTCTCTCCAATAAATTATTAAATATTCCTATTTACTTGTTTTAAGTTGTTTCTTTTTTTCAGAACGAGTTATAGTAAAGTAAGCTATAGGACAAGCAACACAAAGTGAAGCAAAAGCTCCAATTGCCACACCTATAAACAAGGCAAATGCAAATCCTCTCAATACTTCTCCTCCGAATATAAATACAATCAACAACACTAATAAAGTAGAACCCAATGTATTGAATGTACGACTAAGTGTTTGATTCATCGCATCATTCATTACCTTTCCATAAGGAGTTTTTGGATACAATTTCACGTTTTCTCTAACACGGTCAAATACAATTACAGTATCATTGATAGAATATCCAATCACTGTTAATATAGCCGCAATAAATTGTTGATCTACCTCTAAGTTGAATGGTAATATTCCACTAAATAATGAGAATATTCCTATTGTTATTAAAGCATCAAAAGTTAAAGAAACCAAACCTGCTAATCCGTATTGCCATTTTCTAAATCTCAATCCTATGTAGATAAAGATTAAAACTAACGATATTACAACAGATATTACAGCTGAAGTTTTTATATCATCTGCCATTGTAGGTCCAACTATTTCAGAACTAATAATTCCTAATGGGCTCTTCATAGTAGATTCAAATTGTTCAAGTGTAACTTTTTCACCATAGAATTTAGCAACACCTTTATGTAATTTTTCTATAACTTCTGCCTTTACTGCTTCGCTATCATCTTTCACTTTATAGTCTGTAGTTACTTTCACTTGATAAGCTGGACCAAATGTTTTTACTTCTGGAGCAGTACCAAATTCTTCTTGTAATGAACTACGAACTTCTACTGGATTAACATCTTTATCAAATCTAATAACGTATGTTCTTCCACCTGAGAAATCAATACCATAATCTAAACCTTTAAAAGCTAACGAACCTATAGAAAGCAATACTAATGCGATCGCTATAATCATTTGAGGTTTATGGTTTCCAACAAAATTAACTTTTGGATCTCTTAAGAAATTCTTAGTTAACTTATTGTAGAAAGTAATATTCTTTGTTGCATTCTTTCTCTTTAACATCGCTTCAAATACCAATCTTGAAATAAAGATACTTGAGAACAATGAAGTAAGAATACCTATACATAATGTAATAGCGAAACCTTGAATAGGACCACTACCAAAGTATGCTAACACTATACCTGTTAATAATGTTGTTACGTTACCGTCTATGATTGCAGAGTAAGCAACTTTATATCCATCTGATATTGCTGAACCTAAATTCTTACCTGCTAATAATTCTTCTTTGATACGTTCGTAAATAATTACGTTAGCATCGACAGCCATAGCCATTGTTAAAACTATACCTGCTATACCTGGCAATGTTAATACTGCTCCGATAGAAGCTAATGTTCCCATCAAGAAGAAAATATTAACAAATAATGCACAACATGCTGCGATACCTGCCATATTATAGAAGAATATCATATAGATAAACACTAAAAGGAAGGCAACAACGAAAGAAACCAAACCTGTTCTAATTGATTCTTCTCCCAAAGAAGGTCCAACTACTGATTCTTGAACCATTTTTGCAGGAGCAGTCAATTTACCTGATTTAAGAATATTTGCTAAGTCCTTAGCTTCTTCAACTGTAAATTGTCCAGAGATTTCAGAACGTCCCCCTGTTATTTCAGAATTAACATTTGGAGCAGAATAAACAACTCCATCTAACACAATAGCTATACTATTTCCTATATTACTACCTGTAATCTTCGCCCATTTACGAGCAGCTTCATCTTTCATTACCATTGAAACAACAGGTCTTCCTTGTTGATCGAAGTCGCTATTTGCATCAGAAATGACATCACCATCCAACAGAGGAGTTTTTGCTTTGTTTGTTAATTGTAAAACATACAACTCATACTCATTTGTTTTGTCAATAGGTTTTGCACCCCAAGCAAATATAACATCTTGTGGAAGAACTTTTGCAGCTTGAGCAAGCATTCTATCTATTTCTGCTCTGTTATTTGCAGTTGCTGTTCCTACAACACATCTTTGCATCATAGCACCATTATTAAGGTGTGCAAATTTTGACAACAAAGGATTCTTCACTTTGTTTTCTTGTGTAGTATCTACATTTTGCAACCATTCATCTGCAGCAACAAGTGATTGGAATACATCACCTGCATTTCCAGCTAACCAAAATTGCAATTGAGCAGAACCTTCCAATAATTTACTTACTCTTTGAGGATCTTTAACTCCAGGCAACTCAATCGCTATTCTTTCTGTTGCTTCTAATTTTTGTATAGTTGGTTGAGCTACCCCGAACTTATCTATACGTTTTGATAAAACTTGGAATGTTCTATCATAAGACTCAGTGCATTCTTTTCTTATTGCACTTATAACTTCTTCATTTGTGGAATTAGCTGTTATTCCTTTTTCTTTCAGTTTAACTCTGAAAAACGCAGAAAGATCCACTTTTGAGGTTTTATTTGCTTCATTAACCTGGTTTTCAAAGCAATCAATAAATTTCTCCCCTGTGGTCTTGTGTTCTTGCTCTGCTTTCGCAATTAAATCTGAAAGCACCTGATTGCCAGGATCTGACGCTAAATTTTTAAGAACATCAACTGTGGAAACTTCCATCATAACGTTCATACCACCTTTTAGGTCCAAACCTAAATTTACTTCTCTCGCTTTACATTCTTTGTAAGAGAATTTTCTTATCCACAAAAAGTTGTAAGCTGTTTGTTCAGAAACAGAATCCAAATAAAAGTTTTCTCTTTCTGTGGAAATTGAATCAAAAATTTCTTGCTCACGTAAAGCATCTCCTTTTGCTAAGTTTTTTGCTATAGTCTTAGCGTATTGATTTGTCGCATACTCTTTTGCATCGCTTTCTACTTGCTTTGTGAAGTAGGTAAACGATAGTTGATACAAACAAATCAACGCAAATACTATCGCAATAACTTTAATAGCACCTTTGTTTTGCATATCACTTTATATTTTAAGTACATATAGTTATTTGAACTTGCAAAGTTAAAATTTTATTTGATAACTCCATAATTCTTTGAAAAAAAATTATTCATTACTTTCTTTTTTTTTACGTAAATAAGTGAAATTAAGTAGTAAAAAGCAAAGAAAATTAGACATATAAGTATATTTTTTCTAATATATTAAAATCAGAAAATTCGTTATTTTATCAAAGAAAAACTATTTTTTGTAAAAAATTTGATAGCTTTGCAAATAGAAAAACCTTAAAATACAAATAATAATGACAGAAAAACTTCAAACTTTGAGAGATAGTGCATTGTTTAGGTGGATTGCACTATTGTTATTGGCACTCGCCATGTTTTGTTCATATATCTTTATGGACATTCTTTCGCCTATACAAGATTTGATGCAAAGTGAAAGAGGCTGGGATCCAACTGCTTTTGGAACTATGCAAGGTTCAGAAACATTCCTTAATGTGTTTGTTTTCTTCCTTATTTTTGCAGGTATCATTCTTGACAAAATGGGAGTTAGATTTACCGCCCTTTTATCAGGTGCTGTAATGCTTGTAGGAGCTGTAATTAAGTGGTATGCAGTAACTGACAGCTTTGCAGATAGCAGTTTACACACTTGGTTTACAAACAATTTAAACTACATTCCTGGTTTTGATGAATTAGGCGTTTCTCCATTTTATAGAGGTATGCCTGCATCTGCTAAATTAGCTGCAATAGGATTTATGATTTTCGGTTGCGGTGTTGAAATGGCAGGTATAACAGTATCACGTGGAATTGTTAAATGGTTTAAAGGCAGAGAAATGGCTTTGGCTATGGGTTCTGAAATGGCCTTAGCAAGATTAGGAGTTGCAACTTGTATGATTTTCTCTCCATTCTTTGCAAAACTTGGTGGAGATGTTGATGTTGCACGTTCAGTTGCATTCGGAGTTGTTTTACTTTGTATTGCTTTGATAATGTTCATCGTATATTTCTTTATGGATAAGAAATTAGATGCACAAACAGGAGAAGCAGAAGAAAAAGATGATCCATTTAAAATCAGCGATATAGGAGCTATTTTAAGAAGTGGTGGATTCTGGTTAGTAGCTTTACTTTGCGTACTTTACTATTCAGCAATCTTCCCATTCCAAAAATACGCTGTAAATATGCTACAATGTAACCTAACTCTAACAGAAGGAACAGGATTCTGGGCAAGCGAAACAGTAACTATTGTACAATATTTAATAATGTTAGTAGTTGCAATAGGCTCGTTTGCAAGTAATTTCTCTAAAAACCCAACTGCAAAATATGGTTTAATGGGATTGGCAATTGTTGCTTTAATAAGCTATTGTTACATGGGATATATGAGAGGTTCTGCTGAATCTGTATTCGCTGTATTCCCATTATTAGCAGTTGCAATCACTCCTATTTTAGGTAATTATGTGGATCACAAAGGTAAAGCAGCATCTATGTTAATG
>JAGCLI010000271.1 GCA_017647065.1 Bacteroidales bacterium | reverse complement strand
AGTAACCTTTTTTATTTTTATACATCTAAGCTTTGCATATTTACAAGGCGAGAATATATGCCTCCTTTTTCTAAAAGTTCTTTGTGATTGCCAGTTTCTACAATTTTTCCTTTATCCATAACCAAAATAACATCGGCATTCATTATCGTTGTCAAACGATGTGCTATCACAACCGAAGTCCTATTTTTCATTAACTGCGTTAGGGCTTGCTGAACTTCGTGTTCGTTTTGCGTATCTAAGGCAGAAGTGGCTTCATCTAAAAGAAGAATTTCTGGATTCTTCAACACAGCTCTTGCAATACAGAGTCTTTGTCTTTCTCCTCCTGAAAGACTCAGTCCTCTATCGATTAGGTGTGAGTAATATCCTTTTTCCATTTTGGAAATGAAAGAATCGGCATTTGCAATCTTTGCTGCGGCAACTACTTCTTGCATTGTAGCCGAAGGATTGCCAAAAGCACTGTTTTTAAATATTGTATCGTTGAAAAGAATTGCCTCTTGTGTAACAATTCCTATTTTATCTCTTAAAGAAGATATTGACAATTGTTTGATATTTATGCCATCAAAAAGAATTTCTCCTGAGCTTACGTCTGCAAAACGTGAAATTAAATCAAGTAGTGTTGATTTTCCTGCACCAGATTCTCCAACTAAGGCTACAACTTGTCCTTTTTTTATTGTAAGATTTATATCTTTTAATACGTTTTCTGAACTATTTTCATAGGAAAAGAAGACATTACGAAATTCTATCTTGTCTTTAAACTCGTTTACTTGCAAAGGAGTTTCTACTTCTGTGATTTTTTCTTCTGCATCAAGGATTTCATAAATTCTTATTGCCGCTGCATCTCCTTTTTGCATATTATAATAGGCTGTTGAAAGCTCTTGCAAAGGAGAAATCACTTTTGCAAAAATCAAAGTAAAGCCTATAAGTATTGCTGCCGACATTTTGCCTGCTAAGACTAATTCTCCTCCAAACAAAACTACGGCTACAAGCACAAATATGGCTAAAAATTCTGTTAAAGGCGAGGCTAATTCTTTCCTTCTAAATATTTTAGTCATCACCTTGGTGTAATAGTCGTTTGATTGCGAGAATTTCTCTTTTGTTATGCCTTCTGCTCCGTATGATTTTATAGCTCTAAGCCCTCCAAGCGTCTCTTCGCATTGTGACATTAAAACCCCCATTTCTTTTTGTCCTTTAATGGAGTTGCGTTTTAAGCTATTGCCTATTTTCTTTATTAAAAAATATGCAATAGGTAAGACTACAACAATAAATAAGACTAATTGCCAAGAGGCAATTATGAGTGCTGAGAAGAAAACCAAAACCATAATGGAATCTTTTACCAACATCTGCAAACTACTCACTACACTCCATTCTATATCGGCTAAGTCGGAGGTTAATCTCGACATAATATCGCCTTTTTTCTTGTCTGAAAAAAAGCTAAGTGGTAGAATACATATTTTTTTATAGACATCGTTTCTCAAATCGTTTACAAGTCCGTTGCGAATCGGCACAATAAAATACATTCCTAAATAACGGAAAAGTGCAGAAAAGAAAATGCAAATGATATATACTACTCCTATTGCTATCAAACAAGGATATATGCCATAGATTTCTTTGTAAGCATTTAAGTGAAAAGAGAAATAATCCATCAAAGCGTCTTTGTCAAGACTTAATTCCGGGCATTGCAAGGGTGCTTCTATAACTCCAAACAATACCGAAATGAATGGAATTATCATTACAAAGGAAAAAAGCGAAAAGAAAACGTATATAAGGTTTGAAACTACGTTTAAAACTATGTCTTTCTTATAGTTCAAAATATATTTAAAAACCCTAAATACGTTTTTCATTGCTTTCTTATTTTTAGTAGCGATAATGTTCTGCTTTATAAGGACCGTCTATGTTTACTCCTATGTAATCGGCTTGTTTTTGTGTTAATTTTGTAAGTTTTACTCCTATGTTTTCCAAATGAAGTCTTGCAACTTCTTCATCTAACTCTTTTGGAAGACGGTAAACTCCTACTTCATATTTCTTTGTCCAAAGATCAATTTGTGCAAGTGTTTGATTTGTGAAAGAATTACTCATTACAAATGAAGGATGTC
Organism: Bacteroidales bacterium; assembly: GCA_017647065.1. GTDB lineage: Bacteria > Bacteroidota > Bacteroidia > Bacteroidales > P3 > Onthomorpha. The sequence continues at coordinate 330 of JAGCLI010000271.1, read as the reverse complement.
CTGTTGCACAACCAAGATTTACCAATCTACCTTCGGCTAATAAGTAAATGCAGTGTCCGTCCTCGAAAATAAACTTATCTACTTGTGGTTTGATGTTTACTTTCTTTATTCCTGGATAATTTTCTAATTTTTCAACTTGAATTTCGTTATCAAAGTGTCCTATATTACATACTATGGCTTCTGTTTTCATTCTTGCCATATCTTCAACTGTGATTACATCGCAGTTTCCTGTTGTTGTAACATAGATATTTCCTTCTTTCAAAGCGTCTTGTAAAGTTGTAACTTCGAATCCCTCCATTGCAGCTTGTAAAGCACAAATTGGGTCAATTT
>JAGCLI010000270.1 GCA_017647065.1 Bacteroidales bacterium | reverse complement strand
AATGCGGCCGATTCCTATTTTATGTCGTACAACATTGGCGCTACTCCGCTGATGACCACCGTCTTTATGTGGTTGGGTACGGTCATAACATTCAACGTCCCTTCACCAACAGAAGCACTTCACACTAAGACATTAGTATCAGGAGAAAAGATAACATACGATGAAGCCGCACCACCACCATTATTCGTGTTCAAAACAGCAAACGAAACACACGTTGGAAACATTGCTTATATGAAAGTAATGAGCGGAGAAGTAACCGAAGGAATGGATGTTGTTAATTCATCAAACGAAAGCAAAGAAAGAATAGCACAAATCTTTGTAAATTCAGGTAAAAACCGTACAAAAATTGAAAAAGCATGTGCAGGAGATATTGTTTCTACAATAAAACTAAAAGATGTTGCAACAAACGCTACATTAACTTCTCCTAAAAACGCAGGAGACAAGTTAAACGCAATTCAATTCCCTGAACCAATCTACACAACCGCAATAAAAGCAGTAGATAGTGGCGATGATGAAAAACTTGGAGCAGCACTTAACGAATATTCTTCACACGATTGTTCATTAAGAGTAGAGATTGCAAGAGAATTAAAGCAAACAATCGTAAAAGGAATGGGAGAATATCACATCAATACATTGAAATGGTATTTAGATCACGTATATAAAATTCCAGTAGAGTTCTCTGCACCAAAAATTCCTTACAGAGAAACAATCACAAAGAGTGCAGAAGCATCATATCGTCATAAAAAACAATCAGGAGGAGCAGGACAATTCGGAGAAGTTTTTATGATGATTGAACCATACTACGAAGGAATGCCACAACAAAAGAAATATCCAATCCGTAACACAGAAGAAACAACACTACCTTGGGGAGGAAAACTTATATTCAATACATGTATCGTAGGAGGAGCAATTGACGCAAGATTTATGCCAGCAATCCTAAAAGGAATCATGGAAAAAATGGAAGAAGGTCCACTTACAGGTTCATACGCAAGAGACATCGTAGTAAATATCTTTGACGGAAAGATGCACCCTGTTGATAGTAATGAAATGGCATTTAAACTTGCAGGACGTAATGCATTTAAAGAAGCCTTCAAATCAGCAGGTCCAAAAATCCTTGAACCAATTTACGACATGGAAGTAACAGTTCCTTCAGAATTAATGGGAGGTGTTATGACAGATCTTCAATCAAGAAGAGCAATAGTAATGGGAATGGATTCAGAAGGAATGAATTCAATCGTAAAAGCAAAAGTTCCGTTAGCAGAAATGTATCGTTATTCAACAGCACTTTCATCTCTAACATCAGGAAGAGGAACTTACACAATGAGCTTTGCAGAATACGAAGCCGTTCCAACAGATGTTCAATCAAAACTATTGAAAGCATACGAAGAACAAACAAAAGACGAAGAATAGTCTTAAAGATAACAAACCAAAAAAGGCGATTGAATTTTCTCAATCGCCTTTTTTAATTTTTTTTCTTTGCTTTTATTGTAGCAACCACTTCCAAACGGGAATAAATTCAATGTTTCAATCGTT
>JAGCLI010000269.1 GCA_017647065.1 Bacteroidales bacterium | reverse complement strand
TTTCTTTAATAATTTATTATCTCTTATGTTTTTAGTCTTATGAGAATAACTCCAATAAAGTGGAATCTCTATCGGATGAAAATGTCTTTTAAAGTCATGTACACTACTTGAGCGAGTGCTTCTTCCAAGATAATATCTTTCGGCTTTTTCTTGCAAAGAAAACCTCATCATTTCATAATGCAAGACATAAGAAGTGTATAAGTTATTGTGATTTTGGTCAGTTGCAAAAAGAACATTTTCAAAACTTTTTTCATCTCTACGCATCAAAGTCGCAGCTCCAATTGGCATTTTATTATAGTATGCAACAAAAATCTTACCTGTTTGTAATTTCAAGAGTTTTTTAACAGATGATTTATCAGAAAAAGGACTTCCAAGTTCAAACATTCGTTTTGAATAGACCTTATAAAAATCTCTTATAAGATGTCTGCCTGTTGTTTTCACTTCTATGCCTAAGGAGAAAGCTTTTCTTATTTTTCGTCTTACGTTTGAAGAAAACAAATTCATCAAGTCTTCTTTCAACTCTATTTTGAAGTTTAATTTATCGGCATAAACATTAGAGGAAAAAGCCTTTCTATCTCTTATTTCCCAATGTATATTTTTTGTACAAAGAAGATTACCGTCTTGCGTTTCAATAAGCGAAAAAGGTGGAATTTCTTTGCAGGAAGATAAATCTGTTTGCACGTATGCCTCACTGCAATGTGGTAAGGCTATCCATTTTCTACCACATTTACACATAAACAAAAGTACACGCTTACCATTTGAATATTCTAATGGTATTTTGTGTACTTTTAGATTGTGAAGTCTTTCAAAAGTTTTTATAAAACTATCACCGCAAACAAGTTCTATCATATTTTACTTATCTGTAAAAAGGATGCGTTGCAAGCGGAAGTGCTGCAAGAGGGTGATAATCTCCTTTTAATCCTATCGCTCTTGTATTTCTTATGTCGTGAACAATCTTTATGCTTTGATATGCTTGATCTAATCCAAAACCTTCACCTGCTAAGATTTTTTTGTAACTTTCTGTGTGAAGTTCTGTAAAGCCATCAGAAAATTCTATTTCCTTTCCGTCCATTTCCATCTTACGATAGGTTCTTTTTCCTTGCTCTAAGGCTTGTTTTGGTAAAGTATCTGCATTTATAGACATAAAATATCTTACTCTTGCTTTTTCAAATCTCAACAGTCCTGCTGCTCTGTCGTGTTCATATATGTGAACGATGTTTTCTTGTATGTTTCCAAATATCCAAGAAAGCATATCGTAGAAGTGAACACCAATATTTGTTGCTACTCCTCCTGATTTGCTTGAATCTCCTTTCCAAGAAGTATAATACCACAAGCCTCGTGAGGTAATATATGTTAAATCAACATCATAAACCTTATCTTTTGGTCCGTTATCAATCATATTTTTCCATTCTATGATTGCAGGATGAAGTCTTAGTTGCAATATATTATAGACTTTCTTACCTGTTTGCTCTTCCATTTTTTGCAAAGCCTCAATATTCCAAGGGTTAAGCACAAGAGGTTTTTCACATATTACATCTGCTCCTGCTCTTAGACCAAAACGAATATGAGAATCATGAAGATAATTAGGAGTACAAACACTTACATAGTCTAATCTATCACTTGTGTGTTTGATTTTTTCTACAAATCTATCAAATCTTTCATATTCTGTATAAAATGAACATTGCGGAAAATAACTATCCATTATTCCTACGCTATCGCTTTTATCCAAAGCAACAACTAAGTTATTTCCTGTTTCTTTTATTGCTTTTAAGTGTCGAGGTGCAATGTAGCCTCCTACACCTATAATTCCAAAATTCTTCATTTTCCTTTCTATTTCTAAGATATATCTTGCAAAGATATTATTTTATTTTCTATTTTATTCTTTTTACTTGATTATTTTCAAGTTTATATTCTTGTTTTGTTTCTGGACAAATAGCAATTGCCTCGCTATTAAATTCAAGTCTATGACCATACTCGCTTACCCAACCGATTTGTCGTGCAGGGTTACCAACAACTAAAGCGTATGCAGGAATTGTCTTTGTAATAACTGCCCCTGCCCCAACAAAAGCATATTCTCCTATATCGTGTCCGCAAACTATTGTTGCATTTGCACCAATTGAGGCTCCTTTTTTAATAACTGTTTCTTTGTACTGGCTTTTTCTATTTACTGCCGAACGAGGATTTATTACGTTTGTAAAAACACACGATGGTCCAAGAAACACATCGTCCTCACATCTTACACCTGTATAAAGAGAAACATTGTTTTGAATCTTGCAATTCTCACCAAGCTCTACGTTTGGAGAGATAACTACATTTTGTCCTATGTTGCAGTTTTTACCTATTTTACAATTAGACATTATATGAGAGAAATGCCATATTTTTGTACCCTCACCTATTAGGCAATCTTGGTCAATAACGGCTGTTTCATGTGCGAAATAATCCATAATCCTTAGTTTTTAAAAATAAACTCTTGCAAAAATAGTAAAAATATTAGTATTTTTGCCAAATATATGGAAATAGCAGCATTAGTATCAGGAGGTGTAGACAGCAGTGTAAGCGTTGTACGCCTAAAAGAAATGGGTTATGACCCTACAATCTTTTACATAAAAATTGGAATGGAAGACAAGGACGGCTACATCGACTGTCCGTCAGAAGAAGATATTGAAATCACATCATATATCGCAAAGAAATATGGTTGCAAGTTTGAAATAGTTTCTTTGCAAGAAGAGTATTGGGAAAGCGTTGTAAGCTACACAATAGAAAACGTAAGAAGAGGACTTACACCTAACCCTGATATGATGTGTAACAAGTTAATAAAATTCGGAGCCTTTGAAAGAAAATGGGGACACTGTTTTGACAAAATAGCAACAGGTCATTACTGCACAACAACTGAAATAAACGATAAAGTTTTTCTTTCAACAGCAAAAGACCAGGTAAAAGACCAAACATATTTCCTTGGTCAAATAAACTATCTTCAAGTAAGCAAACTAATGTTCCCAATTGGCGATATGCTTAAAAGCGAAGTAAGAGAAAAAGCAAGAGAAACACGACTTCCTTCTGCCGAAAGAAAAGATAGTCAAGGCATTTGCTTCCTTGGAAAAATAAATTACAACGACTTCATTCGCCGTTATCTTGGAGAAAAAGAAGGAAAAATCGTAGAATTAGAAACAGGTAAAATACTCGGAAAACACAAAGGCTTTTGGTTTCACACAATAGGACAAAGAAAAGGCTTAGGACTTGGAGGAGGACCTTGGTTTGTTGTAAAAAAAGACATAAACGAAAACATTCTTTACGTATCACAAGGCTATGACCCCGAAACACAATATGGCAAAACAATAAATCTTTCGGCTTTCCAATACATAACAGAGGACGTATTTGGCGATTTCACAGACGAAAAGGATATACTTTTTAAGATTCGCCACACTCCCGACTTTACAAAAGCCAAACTAAGAAAGATAAACGATATTTACAGAATAGAATCAGAAGAAAAAATCCAAGGAATAGCAGCAGGACAATTTGGAGTAATATATTCCCCTGACGCAAAACTATGTCTTGGAAGTGGGGTAATAATAGAGGATTAAAATGAAAAAAGTTGTTCACATAACTTCGGTACATCAACGCTACGATACAAGAATCTTTCAAAAAGAATGCCTAAGTCTAAGAGATGCAGGCTATGATGTAAGTCTTATTGTTGCAGACGGCAAGGGAGACGAAACCTTTGAAGGAATCAAGATTTATGATGTAGGGAAAGAAAAAAACAGAATTAAACGACTTTTGTTTACCTCAAAGAAGGTCGTAAACAAAGCAAAAGAATTAAATGCAGACCTTTATCATTATCACGACCCTGACTTGCTAATTGCCACAAGAGATTTGAGTTTGAACGCTCACCTTATCTTTGACTCTCACGAAGACTTCCCTGCACTAATGCTTCAAAGAGATTACATTCCAAATATTCTAAGAAAAACCCTCTTTCGCTTAGCAAAAAGGATAGAATCGAAAAGTGCAAAGCAAATGAGTGGAGTTGTGTGTGCAACAGATAACATTAGAGATAAGTTTTTAGGTTACGAGAGAGTTAATGCCATAACAATAAAGAATTATCCAAAATTAGATATAGCAAACCAAGAACAACAATCAACTAAAAAAGAAGAACGCACAGTTTGTTACGTAGGAGGATTAACCCCTATTCGCGGAGTAAAGGAAATGATTATTGCTTGCAAAAAAGCAAACGTAAAATTATTACTTGCAGGGCCTTTTGACAGCGAGGAATATTTTAAACAAATGCAACAAATGCCCGAATGGGATAACGTAGAGTATCTTGGCTATGTAAAAAGCACACAAGTAAAAGAAAGAGTATATGAAAAAGCCTCACTTGGCTTAGTTTTACTTCACAAAGCCCCTAATCACACCCTTTCAATCCCTGTTAAACAATTAGAATATATGTCTTGCGGATTACCAAGTATTAGTTCAAAAGAAGTTCTCTTTTGCAAAGAAGTAGTAGAGAAAGAAAACTGTGGAATAGTTGTAGATCCATTAGACACAAACGAAATAGCAGAAGCGATAAAAAAAATAATAAACAATCCCCTACTTGCCAAACAAATGTCAGAAAATGCTATCAAAGCAGCAAAAGAAAAATATAATTGGCAAAGTCAAGAAAAAGAGTTAATAAGTCTTTACAAAAAATTATTAAAGAACTAAATCTTTAAAAACTAATCGGCACAGAAAGTCCGAATCTTTGTTTGTATTGTAAAGTAGAGTTAAAATCCTTATCCATTATTGCTTGAAAGTTAATAAATGCGGTAAGGTATTTGCTCACTTTTATATTTATAAAAACTTCTGTATTTATATCGGTATCTAATAATGGTTTGTGATAATCATAAAACAAGTCCAATTTTACAAGAAGATTAACATTTTTAAAAATATCTTTTTGATAGAAGAATTTTGCATAGCTACCAAGTGAAAAAAGAGCACATTGACCAATATCAGTAAAACCAAAAATTTCATTTCCTCTCAATCTATTATCTGTAACAATTGTTGTTTTACCTGCAAGGAAAGAAAGCATTGCTGAAAAACCTTTATTCTTATACTCCCACCCAACCGAAGAAGTAATCGTTATAGGAGAGAGAGGAGCAGAAACCAAATTACTATCTTTAAAACCTTCATCAAATTGTGATTTTAAATTTATCAACGCCGAATAGTTCCAACTCTTTATCATCTTACGTGAATAAATCGAGTTTAATTCTATTTTATCATCACTTTTTTGAAATTCATTTAAGGGGTCTTTAAATCCGTTTCCTGTTTTATCTTGCCAAATCATTCCATAAGCTAATTCTATTGAATTATCCCATTGATTATCTCCTTTTTTATAATTATAGAATCCTTTATAGAAAGAAGAAAATGCAAAAGAAGAATACCCCCCTGCACTCCAATTTGAAAGAGTAGCCTGTTCACTATTTAATAAAATATTATTCTTAATATTCCAATACTTTACACTATCTTTCTTTTCTTCTCCTATTGCAAATATTCCTACTAAAAGAGCAAAAGTTAAAAATACTATCTTTTTCATTATTTCTTTATTTTATTTAGTTTATAAATCAATATTGTTTCAACTATTATCGTAAGCAAAGCAAACAAAAGGAAAAGATAAGAAAATGGCAATTTCTTTTCAATAGAATAATCCTGCAATTGTTTACTCACTTGTTTTTTATCAGCAAACTCCATTATACTTTCTTTTGAAGAATAATTCAAAGAAAAGCCACTTACAACCTCTCCATTACTTGTTATATTATAATTTCCCGATTTATGTATTTGATTATACAATTTCAAAGCATATCCTTTTTGATTTTTAATCATTTGACCTATTACTTCCGTAGAATCACTCACTCCCTTGACAACAAGAGGCTGTTGCGAAAAAGGAGTAGGTATTATTTCATCTTCACCTATTATATGATACAATTGATTTGCTTGTTGTGAAAGCACGCATATATTCCATAAAATTGGAACAAACAAAGAATTATTTACAAAATCACTAAACACAGTATCCAAACCTACTGAAAAAAGATACACATTAGAGTTTGTCTTTGGAGAAACAACAAGAAAATCATCAGAATTAGAATAAGATAAAATTCCTTGACTTGCACTTTGAGCAGATGCTTTAATTGGGTAATACATTTTCACATTAGGCAAAAATATATCATCCCTATCCTGAGAAAAGACTCCTTTAAATAAAAAGTTATCCTTATCATATACATTTACTCTCATAGGTTGTTTTTTCAGCTCTTCAAAATAAGGCAAAGATAACGATATTAAAAAAGTATTAACATTTTTCACATCCATCTCTAAGGAAGGAACAACCAATAAAGACCCTACATTCTCCACATACTTTTTCAATTCTTGAGCTAAACTTTCCTTTATAGTTTCTATTTCGTTTAGAATAATTAAACTATAATTATTAAAATCATTATAAGGAGGATTAGACTAATTATAATTATCAACAACCACTTGTTCTTCATCTGAAAACAAACGCATAAGATAAGGATTTTCCTCTCTTTGATTAAGTGATAACACCTTTACTTTTTCTTCTACCAAAATAGTAAAATAGTAATCATTATCAAAAACCACGGGAGAATCCATAATACTTACCTTTGAGTGAAGAATACCATTTCTCTCAACATTAAAACTTAAATCAAAAACTTTGCTTTCATCTTCTTTCAAATCCACACTCGCAATTGCAACTTGTTTATTATCTACAAAGAGTTTTAAAGGTACTTTTTCCACATCTTGTTGCGAAGAATTTCTAACTCTAACACGCAATTCCACAGAAGTTCCTTTAATAATACTTTTATTTTCACACCAAAGAGAATCTACAAAAATATTATTTACATCATCTCTTTCCAATCCTACAAAAACATTCTCTATCGAATCTTGCTTAAAATTCTCCTCATCTAAGCAACTTTTTTGGAAATCCGACACAAAATAACAAATCTTATTATTTCCATTTTGATTTTCAAGTAATTTATGAGCAGTATTATAGATTTGGCTCATCATTTTTGAAGATGGAGTATGCTCTATTTGAGAAAGTAAATAGCAAAATCTATCCCTATCAACAAAATGCTTTTCCTTACCTGCAAGATCCATAGTAAGCAAACAAAACTTATCAGTTTGCCCATACATTTCCACAATCTCTTTCGCCCTTACTTTTGCTTTATCCAAAGGAGATGAAAAACTATTATCTACAAAAACCACAACCGTATTACCACCTTCTTTAACCAAAGCCTTTTCATCATTTTTCAAATAAGGTTGTGCAAACAAAAAGCAAAGAAAAATAATAGTCAAACAACGAAAAATCAACAACAACCATTTATATATATTGTTTGTTTTTTTCGTTTTCACTTCAATTTCTTTCAAAACCGACACATTAGTAAAATACACTTTTCTAAACCTATGAAAGTTAAAAAAGTGAACCACAATCGGAATAATCAAAGCAAATAAACCGAATAAAAAATAAGGATTTTGAAAACCCATAACAAAAATATTTTATGCAAAATTACAAAATTTGTTTTGT
>JAGCLI010000268.1 GCA_017647065.1 Bacteroidales bacterium | reverse complement strand
TGGTACGTACTATCATGTTACCTATCTTCACCCCGATGGTGTCGATTTAAAAGATGAAATAGAGGCGGAGATGAGGTGTTTCGAAAAGTCGCTTTCTGTTTTTGATACAGCGTCTATTATATCTAAAATCAATAGAAATGAAGTGGTTATAACTGATTCTTTGTTTGATGTAATGTACAATGAGGCTTTTGCTGTTTCGGAACTTTCTGGGGGTGCGTTTGATATTACCGTAGCTCCTTTGGTAAATGTATGGGGATTTGGATTTCGGTCTTCGCAATTTCCATCTGATGAGCAAATAGATAGTATTTTGTCTTTTGTTGGTTATCAGAAAATAACTTTAAGTAATCATATTGTTTATAAAGATGATGCACGAACAATGCTTGATGCTGGGGCTATTGCAAAAGGATTTTCTGTAGATATTATAGCACAATTATTATCACGTAATGGTTGTAGTGATTTTTTAGTAGAAATAGGAGGCGAGGTGGTTTGTAAAGGGAAAAATCCTAAAGGTTTGTCATGGAGTGTAGGTATAAGTAAACCCGAAGACAATCCTTTGCCTACGAACGATGTGCAGCAAGTGCTACAAATAACTGATATGGCTATGGCAACATCGGGCAACTATCGCCAATTTTATTACCGTGACGGGAAAAAATATTCACATACGATAGATCCTCGTACGGGTTATCCTGTAGATCACAATTTGTTAAGTGCTACTATTGTTGCTCGTTCGTGTATGCGAGCAGATGCTTTAGCTACGGCGTGTATGGTGTTGGGAGTAAAGGATGCTTTGAATCTTTGTGAAAATGATACTAGTATCGATGGGTATTTTATATACAGCGATGGAGATTCTCTAAAAACGATATTTTCTTCGGGGTTTGAGCAATATCTTAAGAAGTAAAATAAAAGAGAAGTGTTGAATTTTTAATTTTTTAGAAAGAAAGAATAAAAAAACACTCACATTTGTGAGTGCTCTGTGGGCGTTAACGGATTCGAACCGCTGACCCTCTGCTTGTAAGAGACCTAAAATGGTTTAGTAAATCAATAAGTTAATATGCAAAATTATTAATTTGCACACATTTTGCACACATTTATTTCGCCCATTGCCACTTGAATAAACTTTCTATTTTCTTCAAGTCGTGTTTTAATGGTTTGATATTCAATTCTTTTATACATACTTTACATTTTACCCAATGGAGTGCGTATTTTTACGCAGTGCAAATGTAATACAATAACCATTACAGAACAAAGTAATTATTTGAACAGAAAAAGATGTTTAATTTCTTTTATTGTTCAAATTTTTACTACCTTTGCGGTATGAATGAAAAGTTAGCAGAAATAGGGATTATACCAATAACAACTTCCATTATTGAATCTTTATACCCTGAATTAAAATCAGCGGAAAAGAAAGTTCTTTGGCTTGAGAAAAATGGATATATCATAAGGTTAAAGCGAGGTCTTTATGTTGTTAACCCTGACTATTCAGACAAGATGCTTTCGAGTGAACTAATTGCTAACCATATTTATGCCCCATCATACATTTCTATGTCAAGTGCTTTGAGATACTATGGCTTAATTCCTGAAGCTGTTTATACGTATCAATCTATGACTATAAAACATTCTCGTAATTTTCAAACTCCAATTGGTGATTATGACTATAAGTATGTTACGAGAGAAGCTTTTTCGATTGGAGTGAGAAGTGTGCAAAATAAGGATTATGCTTTTCTAATTGCATCACCTGAAAAAGCATTATGCGACTTGATAGCTAATTCACCAAAGGTTAACCTTAGATACATTACAGATGTTAGAAATTATTTAGAGTACGATATAAGAATGGATATGGAGGAGTTTTACAACTTCAATCCTACTATTTTTGAGGAGTATATTAAGGTTGGCAAGAAAGCCGACTCAATTGCAACAACATTAAAGTTTTTACAACGATGAAGAATGATATTTACGATAGTATGTTATCTCACTACGACTTAACTACAGAGCAAAACAAAAGAAATGCTATTTTTGAAGTTAATCAACAAGTGATTCTTGCAGGTCTTTATAATGCAGGTTTTTTTGAATCGGCTGCATTCTATGGTGGCACCTGTTTAAGAATCTTTCACGGTCTTCAGCGTTTCAGTGAAGATATGGATTTCTCGCTATTGACACAAGATGAGTATTTTGATTTTTCAAAATACTTTCAATCTATTGTTGATGCCTTTGCTTTGGTTGGTAGAGAGGTAGAAATAAAGAAAAAGGATAAAAGGAATTTTGGGAAAGTTGAATCTGCTTTTTTGAAAGACAATACTGATGTTTATGACGTAATGTTCCAAACAGAAAAATCTATTAAAATTAAGATTGAAGTAGACACTTGCCCTCCATTAAAATTCTCAACAGAACAAAAACTATTATTACTCCCTAACTCTTTTATGACACGTTGCTTTACTTTGCCTGACCTATTTGCTGGGAAAATGCACGCTTTAGTTTATCGCTCTTGGAAGAATAGAGTAAAGGGACGTGATTGGTATGATTTAGAATGGTACGTTCGACATAACATTCCGCTTAATTTTACCCATTTAGCAGAGCGTTGTAAGCAATTCAATAATGAGGAAATTACTCCTAATATATTCAAAGATAAACTTAAAGAACGCTTATCTACTGCTGACATAAAACAAGTAAAGTCTGACGTTCTCCCATTTGTTCGTAACCCAAAAGAACTTGATATTTGGTCAAATGACTATTTTGTTCAATTGGCAGATATGGTTTATATTCAATAAAAAAAGGAGAGAAAATTTTCTCTCCTTTTTCCAATAAACAGATAAAATATAAACTAAACACTAACACTCTCTTTACCACCGAAACGATTTTTACGAGCTACTGCTATCATATTTTCTACCAAGATAGAAGTATCTACATCGTGTTCAAATTCTTGTGAACCTCTAAAGTTTCCATCTTTTGTGCTTTGGAAAATATATACATAAGATTTGTCTTTATTCATCTTTCTCAAATCTTCAGCTTCTAAACCTAACGAGTTGATTGAATCAATAAAAACGTAATCGTATCCGTTAAAATTGTTTGGCAATGTATCTATAATTGATAAGTTTTTGTCGGCTAAATTCAATCTACGCATTTTTTCTTGCAACGTGTACGAAAATCCCTCTTCGTGTGCAACATACAATACTTTTTTGTTTTGGCTACTTGCGATGTACTTTGCGAATTGCAAAGCAAGTGTACTTTTTCCACTACCTGCTTTTCCATAAATCATCAATTTGAAAGGTTCGCTTGGTTGTCCAATCAACTTCAACCACTTACCACTAAAATTTAGTGGAGAAAATACAGAACCTAAAAATTGTTGGCTACCGACTGCTTTACCACTTGTGTATGTGGTTTCAATTCCTGCAAGTCCATAAAGTCCTGCTAATGCTTGTGCGGATATTTCAGGAGTATCTGTTTTGTCATTGATATAATTTTCAAGTGATTTTTTGATAATGTCAAATTCGTGTTGGTAATGTGTGTCGGAAGATTTTTCAACCTTTGACAACAAGATTTTTGCCTTATCTTTTACTCTCTCTTTGCCTTGTATAGCAATGTAAGACTTGATAAGTTGAACATTTGGCATTACCTTATAATCTTTGCAAATCTCTTTCAATGTATCAATGTTTTCTATATCTATTGTTACAGAGCCTTTTGCATCAAGAATTGAAATAAGATTCTTTTGTATCTTCATTATGATGTCTGCATAAGAAGATGTTTTGCGAATTTTCTTTTCGATAATTGCTTTTTGAAGTGCATTAAGTATTTTTCTTGCTTCATCTTTTACTTTTGACACTGATTTTCCATTTAATTTGGAATAACGTTGAATGATAGCCACTTCAATAGGCATAGATTCTACATACTCACCCGAAAACTCTTTTTTCTCTTTCTTTGCTTTCGGTTCTTTTGCCTTTGGCTCTTTTTTAGGTTTTGGAGTTTTCTTTTCTTTTGGCTCTTTTTTTGGTTCTTCTGCTTTTGATAAATCATCATTTATCATTTTTAGAAGTTTGTTTATCAACTCTTTTGTTTCATCATCTGCAAACTCTTTTATATCTTCCCATTCATTTGCTAAATCCAAAAAAGAAGCATTGTTTACCACTTTAATTGTGTTGGAAGATAGTTTCGATTTTATATCTTCCCATTTCTCGTTAATGTTACTAATTGTTATCATAATTTATAAGTTTAGTTAATTACTGAATAAATGCTTTTTGAAGTCTTAATTTGAAAAATAACGCTTTTGCTCGTTTTGATTTTTCATCATCTTTTCTTTCGTTTTTCTTGCTTCCCTGTGGAATGTTCTTTTCGTTGCAAGGAATTTTCTTCCATTCGGAAGATTTTTCTTGAGGAGAGGTTGTATCTTCTTCAAAGAATTGTTCTGCTTGTTGTGCGTTCAATTCTACTGAAAGTCCAACAGAATCTATTGCGTTTACTATTTTATCAAGAAGTTCATCATCTAATCCGTTTGGATTTTTCCAATAAGAATATAATTCAACTTGTTTAACATATTTCCAAACTCGACTATCCCAACTTCTGTAAAATCCTCGTCCACCTAAACTTAACCATATAGGATTGTTTATAATATCCTTAATAGCTTTTCCGTTGGATTTGGCATCAATAGCAAGATATAGAGAACCTCTTGTATCGCAAAAGATGAAAAAGCCATAACTCAATGATAAAATGCTATCTGTATCTTTTAGTTCCGACCATTGTTTTAGAATGTGTTTGCATTTTTTTATTGGGTATTTCTTGAATGCAACAACACTACCACCTTTGCTATTGTTATCATTTTTAGGCAATAAAATTCCTTTTTTGATAGTTCCGTCTTTCATTGTGAATGAAATGAGTTTTGCACCATCTCCTGCTTTATCAAATCCTTTTAGAATGTTACCTGTGATAATATCTCGTAACTCTCTATTTGCATTTGCTTCTTTTGTTATGGTTTCCCAAGATTCAACAATATCTTTGTCAAGGTCTTTCCAAGAGTTATTTCGCCAAAAGTTATCTGTAAAGTCTTTTACTTCAAGCAATTTCTTGTAACCTTCTTCTGCTATGTTGTAGTCCAAAGAACGTGTACTATTTGCGACTGCAAAAGATATAGTAATGTTAGATGGTGCCATCGGATTGTTGGCTTTACGATTCACATCTGCACCTAAACAGACTGCTTTGGTAAGTCCATCAACCAAACAACAACGACCTGCATAGAAAAACTCTATCACATAAGATTTGTAAGATTTGGTTTGTGAGTCAGCTTTTTTCTTGTTTTTCTTATCTTCGTGTTTTTGAGAAATTTCTCTTTCAATCTCTGCCCAAGTTCTATCTCCATTGTTAACTAATTTTTGGTATTTAGGAGAGTTGTGAATAGATTGTAAATCACGTTGTGATTGTTCTTCAATTTCTTCTAATCTTTTGTCGCAATCTTTTTGAATTGCATTTCTAAACTCGTCTGCAAGTTTTTTAGCAAGTTCTTTAGCGTCTTTGCCATTCGTTGCTTTACTCAACAATGACATTACAACTTCTTTCGTGTAAGGTTTGCGTAAAACATCGCATTCGTACACACCTTTGTAAGCTGCATCTGCAAAGACTGAATTTCCATTTGTACGAGCAAGCAGTGCAGTTTCACGCACAAATTCTGCATTCAGTTTCATTGCTTCTACTTCCAAATCATA
>JAGCLI010000267.1 GCA_017647065.1 Bacteroidales bacterium | reverse complement strand
TAAAATTGCTAGGTCCGAGCCTGTTAAGTACAATAATTACGGAAGGAGTGGTAGGTTTGATGTAAAAGAGTTCTTAAAAAGCCATAATATCGCTTTTAAGGAACGTTCTCTTGCTGGTGGAGTAAAGTACTTATTGGAGGAATGTCCGTTCAATAGCGAGCATAAGAGCCCCGATTCTGCCGTATTTCAATTTGATGATGGTAATCTTGGTTTTAAGTGTTTTCATAATTCGTGTTCTTCTTATCATTGGCACGAGTTTAGAGAAAAGGTTGAGCCCAATAGTTGTAAAGCAACCTCGTTTACTTCGGAGGATTACAATAAATACGTGCAAACAAATGTAAATTTGGAGGAGGAATGGGTTAGTTTCGAGAAGATTAGTTATGAACAAGCCGATAGTGTTTTAAGAATCCCGACAGGCTATGAGAAATTGGATTGTTGTCTTGGAGGGGGATTGGCCTCGGGAGGAATTACTGTGCTTACAGGCGTGAATGGCTGTGGAAAAACAGTCTTTTTAAATAACATTGTACTAAACATTTGCGATAAAAACTTTAAAGTAGGACTTTTCTCGGGTGAGATGCAGTCTTGGAGGTTGAAAGCTTGGATTAGAAAGATTGCAAGAGGGCTAAATCAGGACAATGAACAAAACAATGAACGAATAGACCAAAGCTTGAAAGATACGCTCTTTGTTTATGATAATTCTTGTGGGAGTGATTGGGGTAAGTTGTATGAAAGTGTTCAACAAGCAGTTGAGAAGAAAGGTCTTAATCTTTTGGTATTAGATAATTTAGCTTGTATGAAACTAAGTTCTAATAAGAATGAAAAACTTGATCAACAAAGTAGTTTTATAAAAGAATTGGCTGATTATGCTCGAAGTAAGAGTATTCATATCATTCTCATTGCACACCCAAGAAAATCCTTTGGAGTGGTAAGAAAAGACGATATTGCAGGCACTTACGACCTTAGTAATATGGCCGATAATGTTTTGATTATGCACAAAGTGAACGAAGACTTTATGAAAAATGCGAAAGACTTTTGGAGAAAAGAGGATTTTGAAGAATATAAGTGCTATGATTCCTTGATTGAGGTAGCAAAAAATAGAGATACCGGAGAGGAGAAGGTGATGGGCTTATTTTACGAGCAATATTCCAAAAGATTAAAAACTTTTCTTGCCGAAACACGACATTATAAGTGGGAATTATAGATAATTAAAAACAATTAAAATTTATTATAAATCAACAATAACGCATCGTTTTGTTAAACTAAATTTTAACTATATCTTTGCATCATAATCAAAAACAACAAAGCGTATGAAAAACACACAAAGTCCAAATTGGAAAAGAATCATTGAGTTTGTAATAGTGATTTTAACCACCATTGCCTCGTTTATTGGCGGAAACGTTTCGGCAAAGAATGGCTATAAACTTTCAAACTTAGTGCAAAAAGAAGTAATTAAATAAATTATTAACCAAAAACCAATTAAAACATTATGATTAAGTACGTAAAAGTAAAACGTGACATTCACGTAGGCAGCAATCCGGGAGAGAGATATGTTGCACGCCTTTTCAGAGGGCAAGATGTAGATTTAGATTCCATAGCAGAATCAATCAGTAACTCTACAACAATTAGTTATGCCGATGTGTTGGCAGTGTTAAAGGCCTTGGAAATAGAAATAAGCAAGGCAGTGTTGAACGGCAGTGCAGTGAAGTTAGGCTATTTAGGTAGTTTTTCGCCAGCAATAAAAGCTAAATCGCAACTTGATGTAGATCAAGTGGACGCAAACACTATCACTCACTTCACTTGTCGCTTTTTGCCAAGCGTAAGCTTCAAACGCATCTTGGCCAAAGTGAAGTATCAAGAAGCCGACTTAGAAGTCAAAGGCATGGTAGAGTAAAAAACAAAGGAGGGCTTTAACCCTCCTTTTAAGTTTTGTTCTTTGAAATATTGTTTTTAAGGTTATTCGCCTATCAAAACGCCCGATACGCTCCAAGAGCTGAAACTTCCTCCTTCGGATTGGCCTTGTGGAATTGCTATCTTTATGGTGTGTATGCCGGGAGTTAGGTTGTCAAGATAAATGTATGTAGGTTGTGTGGCTGTGCCTGGACACCAGCCTGAGCGTGATAGGTCAGAAGAGGAAAGTCCATTCCAAAAATTGCCTGAGACTGGATTCCATTCGCGGTAACGTCCACAATCTTCTCTCCATGGGGTGTATTGATATACTATTGTGTCGTCTATGATTATGTTGTTGGGTTTTGGGTTGAATTCATCGCCACCTCCCCAACCTCCGTGGCCTGTTGTGATGTAGCGAAGACGGAGTTGTTTTATGCCTTCTGGAATTTCAAAGGCTACGCTAAGGGTGTCGGTATCGAAAAAGTGTGGATAGTTTTGTCCTGCCATTTCCATTACGTTGCATGTGTTGAATAGGGGTAGTATCCATTGTTTTTTGTTTGAGGATTGGTTGATATAGTCGCCCGGATAGGCTTTTATATCAAGACTTAGTAGGTGTCCGCCTCCGTCATAATTGCCTATGAATGCTCCTATTAGGACTTCTCCTTGCAAGTAGTTTCTAAGGTCGGTGATTTCTTGTTTGTAATAGACTTCTTCTTGCCATTCTAAGCCATCTATTTGTACTCTGTCGTTGAAATGACCAACTCCAAACGGGGTGAAAAAGCGTATTAGTTCTACTACGGGACTATAATGAGGAGTGGCTATCAT
>JAGCLI010000266.1 GCA_017647065.1 Bacteroidales bacterium | reverse complement strand
TGGTGAGCCGTTACCTCACCATCTAACTAATGCTACGCATGCCCATCTTATACCTCCTAAGATTTAAGTGCTAAGGGATGCCCCTCAACAATACTATGGGATTTTAGTCTCTCTTTCGAAAGGTTATCTCCCTGTATAAGGTAGGTTGCATACGCGTTACGCACCCGTGCGCCGGTCGCCAGCAAGTGTATTGCTACACTCCTGCTGCCCCTCGACTTGCATGTGTTAAGCCTGCCGCTAGCGTTCATCATGAGCCAGGATAAAACTCTTCATTGTAAAAAAAGTTCTTTATTTTTTAATTAACGGTTATGTTTTTCCTTACTCTAGGTACAAGTGAGTATCCTCCCACTTGTCCGCTACCTTGGTTCCTATTGTTTCAAAGATCATTTCTTTTTCCCTCAACGACTCTCTACTCTTCTCTACTCGCTCGCCTCGTTCCGTCCGTTTTGGGATTGCAAAAGTACTACCTTTTTCTTTATTACCAAATATTTTTTATACTTTTTTTTACCTAATTCTCATAACTGCTTGATTATAAATGAAATTATTTTTTGAGAATTTTTAAGCATTTTCAGAATTTTCTGTATTTTTATCTATATTTCTTATCAAAAAAGAGGAAAAATACGTTTTACCTGCCAACCAAAACAAGAATTTCAACAAATCTTTCATATAAAACCACTCTCCTACAATACAAAAAACCGAATAAAAGCCTAAAGAGCAATCACAATAACAGCTTATATGTAATAAAAAACTATTGTGAATTGCTTTCAATTTAGTATCTTTGCATTTGCATAAACAACTTAGAACATTTTGCATAACACATAATCTTTGTTGTGAAAACATTTA
The DNA here is from genome assembly GCA_017647065.1 of Bacteroidales bacterium. Lineage (GTDB taxonomy): Bacteria > Bacteroidota > Bacteroidia > Bacteroidales > P3 > Onthomorpha. The sequence continues at coordinate 2,527 of JAGCLI010000266.1, read as the reverse complement.
AAGCGGCACTCTTTCGGGTGTCGCTTTCGTTTTCATGTCTATACAATTTGTAAAAGTTTTTATTATAGGGCTAATTCTTTCATATCATCTTCTATTGTGGTGATGGTGGTTAGGTTGTATTCTTTTTGTAAGAGTTTTATTATTTCAGGGCTTAGAAAGGCTGGTAAGGTCGGTCCAAGTTTTATGTTTTTTATTCCAAGTGATAGCAAAGCAAGTAATACAATGACGGCTTTTTGTTCGTACCACGCTATGTTGTAAACTACCGGAAGGTCGTTTAGGTTTTTAAGTCCTAATTCTTTTCTTAGTTCATCGGCAAAGACTATGAGTGAATAGGTGTCGTTGCATTGTCCTGCGTCAAGTATTCTTGGAAAATGTGGGTTGGGTTGTAGTGAGAGTTTGTTGTAGCGATATTTTGCACAGCCTGCTGTTAGGATTATGATGTCGGGTGGTAGGGCTTTTGCAAAGTTTGTGTAGTATTCTCTTACGGGCATTCTACCATCGCAACCTGCCATTACGACAAATTTCTTGATGTCTCCTTTTTTGATTGCGGAAATGATTTGTGGTTTTAGTTTTGTGAGTTGTTGGTGTGCAAATCCGCCTTGTAGTTCTGTGTTGTCTATGGGTTGTGGTGGTTTGCATTGATGTGCTTTGTTTATTATGCAAGTGAATTTCTTGGTTTGTGTGTCGTGGTTGAGTGGTATGTGTTTTGCGTTTTCTAAATAGGCTGATCCTGTGGTGTAAAGGCGATCTTGATATGTGGCGTTTGCTGGTGGTGGCACTATGCAATTGCTTGTGAAAAGAATTGGGCCGTTGAATTTTTCAAATTCTTGGGTTTGTTGCCACCAAGAGCCTCCGTAATTGCCTTTGAAGTGAGGATATTTTTTGAAGTATGGGTAATAGTGTGCTGGAAGCATTTCTCCGTGAGTATAAACATCGATTTGTTTGTCGTTGGTTTGATCAAGGAGTTCTTTTAGGTCTTGTAGGTCGTGGCCTGTTACGAGTATTCCGGGGCGATTGCCTACTGTGGTTGCTACTTTGGTGTTTTGTGGGTGGCCAAAGGTGATTGTGTTGGCTTTGTCTAAGAGATGCATGGCTCTTATGCCTAATTCGCCTACGCCTTTTACGCAACTAATAAGTTGGTCTTTGGTTGTTTCTTTTTGTCGTGTAAGAGATAGGGCTTCTTCAAGGTTTGAGTAAAGGGTATTGTCTTCGTAGCCTAAGCGTTGTGCGTGTCGTGCGTATGCTGATACTCCTTTGAGTCCGTAAATAATGAGTTGTTTTAGGCTTCTTAGGTCTTGGTCTTGTTCTTCAAGGATTGAACTTTGTCCTAATATTGGTGGTAGAAAGGTTAGTTTGAGATTATGAAGAGGTATGTGGTTTTCGTGTGCTCGGGTTTTGAGTTCGTGTTTTTTGTCTCTTAGGTATTGGATTTTGGTTTTGACCGATTCGGCATCAAAGTTGGTATTGGTTATTGTGGTGAAGAGTGCGTCTGTGATAAGGCGACTTGTTTGGAGGTCGTCTTGGTTGTGTGAACGCAAATGATGGTTAAGGGTTGATAATTCTTGGCATTCAAATACCAAATTATCTAATTCTTTTGCAAGGGTGGCGTCTTTTCCACATACTCCTTGTTTTGTACAGCCTGTGTTTTTGGCTGTTTCTTGACATTGATAACAAAACATAATTTTTATTTTTTAATTGGTTAATAGTGTTTTGCTATCTTAACATTTTTTTTCTTTGCGTTGTTTAATTTTTTCTTTGTTTTTTTATTTTTTTTCTTTGTTTTTTTATTTTTTTTCTTTGATTTATTTTCAAAAAGAGTGGTTTATAATTCTTTCACTCCTTCATTATTATAAATAAATGTTTTCATTTCTATATTAGCATCGTCTTCTATGTGTTGTGGACAAGAATAGCAACAATAAATAATGGTGCTACCAACTGTTAAGTCGTTTTCATTAAAGTGCATTTCTAAAACATAGTTCTTATTATCTATCTTTTTAAGAAATGCAGAAGAAAAATTCTTGTCTATACCTCCTGGAAGTTCTTGCTTTACTACTATGTAGGAGTAATTTTTAAAGATTGAAGATTCTATTTCATCGGAACAATAATCTTGAAAATCGTCTAATGAGTTAATTAGTAAAACTGATGAAATTTGAAAATCATGTCCATACTTTAAACTCTCACATTGCATATTCTCAGAACATTCATATAAATAATAAGTGTTTAAAACATCTTCTTTTTCCTCGCAAGATGTAAGGCTAAACAATGCTATAGATAGCAAAAAAAATATACTACTTCTCATTTTTAACATGTTTTGTGATTAAATTTATTTATTTTGTACTTGCAAATATACAATTTAATTTCAATTTAACAAATTTATAGCACTAATATTTCTTTAAAACCCCGTTAATAAGCTTTTAAACTATTACAACAAAGAGTTATTTGTTTTTTATTTGTTAATCAGCCATTCATAAGCAGGGATAATGTGTATTGTCTTGTTTTCAAGTGTAACATCTTCCCTATGAAAGTC
>JAGCLI010000265.1 GCA_017647065.1 Bacteroidales bacterium | reverse complement strand
GCATTATTATAACATAAATATTATCTAACTTAGCGAATAATAATGTTGGAATAAGAATTGCTGCCAATATTATAAGACCTCCCATTGTTGGAGTGCCTTCTTTTGCTTTTTGTCCTTCCAATCCTAAATCTCTAACAGTTTCTCCAACCTGTTTTCTCCTTAAAAAATTTATTAACTTCTTACCAAAAACTATTGTAATAAGCAAAGAAGTTATTACAGCTGCGGCTGCTCGGAAAGAAATGTACTGAAACACTCCTGCCCCAGGGAAATCAAAACTTGCATCTAACCAACTAAATAAATAATACAACATAATATATTCTCCTTTTTTACTTTCAATATTTTAATACTTCTTCTTTGTCATCAAAATGATGTTTCACTCCTTCTATTTCTTGATATGTCTCATGTCCTTTACCTGCAATGAGAATTATATCGCTTTTGTCTTTTGCTAATTGTGAAGCTAATTTTATTGCTTGTCGTCTATCTGTTATGCAGAATAAGTTTTCGTTATCCACAACCCCTTTTTTCATATCCTCAATTATATCATCGGGATTTTCAAATCGTGGATTATCAGAAGTTAGTATTACTATATCGCTTCCTTCTTGTGCAATTTTTGCCATTTGAGGACGTTTGGTCTTATCTCTATTTCCTCCACAACCTACAACCGTTATTAACTTACCTGCAAGTTTAATTTCATTTATAGTAGATATTACATTAAGCAATGCATCTGGTGTGTGAGCATAATCAATGATTGCAGTAGATGCATTTTTCAGACGATAGGTTTCAAATCTTCCATTAGCAGCTTTTAATTTACTTAATCCTACCAAGATTTCTTCTTGTTTCAATCCACATAATTCTGCAATAGAATAAATAGCAAGAAGATTATAAGCATTGAATTGGCCAACTAATTGAGTAGACACCTCTTTGCCATTTATATTCAAAAGCAATCCAAAGAAACTATTTTCAATTACTTTTGCATTATAATCAGCCATTCTACTCAAACTATAAGTAAATTTTCTGGATTTTGTTGATTCCAACATTTTTTCTCCGTTTCTATCGTCAATATTTGTAAGAGAAAATGCTTTTTCGTTTAATGAATCAAAAAATCCTTTCTTTGCGTTTATATAATTAGAAAAAGTCTTGTGATAATCTAAATGATCGTGAGTTATATTACTAAATACCCCTCCATAATAAGTCAATCCCCATATTCTATGTTGATCTACTGCGTGAGAACTAACTTCCATAAAAACATACTCACAACCACTCTCAACCATTTCATTCAATAACTTATTTAATGATAAGGAATCTGGTGTTGTATGAGTAGAAGCAATTTCTCTATTGCCTATTTTGTTTACTATTGTAGAGATTAAACCACATTCATAACCTAAACTTTTAAATAAATTGTAAGATAAAGTTACTATTGTAGTCTTTCCATTAGTTCCTGTTATACCTATTAATTTTAATTTAGAAGAAGGATTATCGTAATAATTCCTTGCCAACAAGGCTAAGGCTTTTGAAGAATCTGCTACTTGCAAATAAGTAACGTTTTCTTTTATTTGATTTGGCATTTGTTCTAAAACCACAACGCTTGCTCCATCTTTTATTGCAGAATCAATAAAAT
>JAGCLI010000264.1 GCA_017647065.1 Bacteroidales bacterium | reverse complement strand
TTTCAGCAGTAGAGCCTGAAATCTTAATTGCATTAGAGGAAACAGCAAATCCTGAAAGTTTCATAGATTCTTGCACAATGGCAAGAGTTATTCGTGCAATCTATGCTTGTCCTAATGGAATTTACAGAATGAGTGATTCAATGGAAAATCTTGTTGAAACATCTTCTAACCTTGCAATAGTAAAAAGCGATGGAAAACAAATAAAAGCTTGTGCGTTATTAAGAAGTAGCGTTGATAGTGCTAAGGAAGATTTCGCAGAAATGATGGCAAGCGTTATTGAACTTGCAGGTGGAGAAATAGAATTCACAGGAGGATACCCTGGTTGGAAGCCTAATATGCAAAGTCCAATACTTTCTACAATGCAAACTACATATAATAAACTTTATGGAAAGACTCCAAAAGTTATGGCAATACACGCTGGTTTGGAATGTGGATTGTTAGGTGGTGTTTACAAAAATTGGGATATGATTTCTTTTGGACCAACAATCCAAAACCCACATTCTCCTGATGAAAGAGTGAATATACCTTCTGTAAGTTTATTCTGGAATTATTTAGTAGAAACTTTGAAAAATGTTCCACAAAAATAATTTACTTAAACATATAAACATAAACCCTCTTGTTAAAAATAGCAAGAGGGCTTTTGTGTTTATTGCTCTTTTGATGTGTTTTTCTTCTTTGTTTGCTCAATATAATGTTAGCAAAACAGATAATAGTAGAGTAAAATGGAGAGAAATCAACACAAATGAGTTTCAATTAGTATATCCACAAAGTTATGAAGAAAGAGCTCAAAGACTTGCTCTTGTGCTTGATACAATGGTTGGTCACATTGGCACAACGCTTGGAACGAATGCTCCAAAAATACCAATTTTAATTCACCCCTACACAGCAAAGTCAAATGGTATGACAACATGGGCACCAAAAAGATTGGAATTTTATCCAACGCCTTCACCAACTTATTTTGCTTATCCGTGGGATTGGCATTTGGCTATTCACGAATATCGTCATGCTTGTCAATATTATGCTCCTTATAAAGGCGTTTCAAAGACTTTAACAAATCTTTTAGGAGAACATTTCTTGATGGGTGTGAATGCTTTACTTGTTCCTAATTGGTTTATAGAAGGAGATGCAGTTTTGGCAGAAACTGCCTTAGCTTCAACAGGTAGAGGTCAAAATCCAGAGTTTTATAATCAATTTAAAGCTCAGCTTCTTGAAAAAGGAGCATATAAATTCCATAAAGCAAAACTTGAAAGTATGAAAGATTTTGTTCCAAACGATTATGTGTTTGGATATTATATGGCTTCATACGCAAGAAATAAATATGGAAAAGATGTTTTTGTAGATGTAATGACTACAACTGCAAGATTGTGGTGGAAATTTCTTTGGTTTAATAAGGCAGATAGCTTAAACTTGAAATTGCCACATAGAAAAATTTATGCAGAATTGATAGATAGCATAGTCCCTCTTTGGAAAGAGGATTATAATCAATTCTTAACTCAGAAAGAAAATAAGTCTGAATTAGACACATTTAATATAAAGAAAGGGTATTACACTCATTATTTAAATCCAATCTTAATAGGAAAAGATACAACCCTTGCTTTGCAATCGAGTTCTTTTGAGGTGCAAAAATTAGTGCAATACACTCCAAATGGATTAGAAGAAATAGTAAAATTACCTTATTTAATGCACTCTTATTTTGATTATAAAAATGGTAAATTGCTTTATTCTCAAAACGCATTGGATAAACGTTGGGAGCAAGAAACATACGCAAATATAATAGAACTTGATATATATTCGGGAAAAACAAAAACGCTAACCAAAAACAAAACTTTCTTTACTCCAACTTATTCCCCGATAAATGAAAATCAAATAGCGTGTATAGAATCTACAAACGAATATGCTCAAAGTTTAGTTGTTTTGAACTTTGATGAAGAAAGAAACTATACAATAAAAAGAATAATTTCTTCCGATGCTTTATCTTATCCTGCTTGGAGCGAAGATGGAAAATATATCTACCTAATAGAAACCTCTTCAAAAGGGAAAAATATAGTAAGGGTTGATGTTGAAAATGGAAATAAAGAAGAAATTCTTTCACCTTCTTACGATAATATTTCTAATTTAAGATGTAGTGATAACACTCTTTATTTCTTAAAAGATATTGATTCAAAATATGAGTTGATAGCATACGATTTAAGTTCTAAAACAGCAAAACAATTAACCGAAACAGCATTTGGCTTAGGTGGATATTGCTTAAAGGATAATGAACTTATTGTTTCGGCATATAATAGTGATGGATATTTTCTTGCAAAATCTTCAAAAGGAAATCAAAATTTAGACATTAACAAAAAAAATAAGCCACAAATCTTTGTTCAAGAGTTGCAAAGACAAGAAAATTTCCTTTTGCCAACAGAATATAACGATACTATAAAGTATGAAAGTAAGGAGTATAAGAAAATAAACAACTTATTTAATTTTCATTCTTGGCTACCTATTTTCCTTAATTTAAAGAAAGTGAATTTTGGATTAGGAGTTAGTGCTTCTTCTCAAAATCTTTTATCTACCTCAGTCTTTCAAGTAGGATATAAATACAATGTAAAAGATTCTTGGCACGGGGCTTATATGACTTATACTTATAGTGGATTTTATCCAATAATAGATTTGGAGGCAGAATACAAACTAAGAAACTTTTCAGACAATAAATTGCAACAAGAATATTTAGCAGGTGTTAATATAGGTCTTCCATATTCTTGGAGTACAAGAAGAACGGTTAATAAATTGCAATTAGATTTTAAATACACTCTTAGTCAGCTTGAAAAAAAAGTTTCAAATCCATATAATATATTAGGATATCGAGTTTCTTATACGCACTTACACGCAAAGGCAAACAATGATATAACTCCTACAAAAGGCTTTGAAATGGAATTTTCTCAATTCTCTACACTTGGAAACAATGTTTCAAACATCACATCTGCTACAACAAAACTTTATTTGCCTTTATTCTTTAAAAATAGTAGCACAGAATTAAACTTTGCTTATCAATATAACAATAATAACGCGCAAGGATACGAATTTGAAAATCAAATTGATTTTATTAGAGGAGTGAAAAATCAATTTCCTACAAAATATTATGGAGCGGGTTTAACGTTTAATATTCCTTTATTCTATCCTGATTGGATTGTAGGGCCGATATTTTACATAAAAAGAGTAAGTGTGAAACCGTTTTATGATATTGGAAGTTTTGATACACAGATTTATCAAAGTTTTGGTAATGATTTTAGTTTTAATCTATGTGTATTTGGAATTAAATTGCCAATAGAAATAGGGGCGAGAGTAGGTTTTGAAACCCTAAATCAAAAACCATTTTTCCAATTCTTACTTTCCTTGTAAAAAAATCAAAGAAATAAAAAAATAAATCAAAGAAATAATTTCTAAACTCTTTGTTTTAAAAAAATATTTCTTTGATTTATTTTATTGATGTAATCTAACAAATTTGTATTATCTTTGCACCAAAGAATAAAATAAAGAAAAAAATAAATAAAAAATGAGAAACAATTTATTTTTAATAGCATTATTGTTTTTTGCAACGAGCCTATTTGCTCAAAATACAAAAACATTAGACGATGAAAAGCTAACTGAGTTTGCTTATAAATTGAGTGAACTTCCTTTTAGTGAGAGAGACGTGATTGAAGATGCGTGTAAATTATTTGAAGAGACCTTTGCAGGTGATAAAGATGGAGCTGATTGGGGCTATCAATTGCTTTATTATTATCATGAAATATCTTGTGATGACAAAACAGTAACCTTGCACAAAACTTTCTCGGAAGAGGAAATTAGAGCATTGGTTCACGGAGATATACACGTGCTTGGTGGTTTGAAAAAGGATATGAAAAAGTTTAGAGATGAGTATGGTAAATGGGGATATAGAATTATGTCTTACGAAGATACGTCTTACGCAATTGAAGTGCAACCTGCATTTCTTTATGAAAGATTTAAAGAAATGTTAACGCCAGAATATAGATATTATCGTGGACTTTGGATTGCCGAACACGATATTCCACCTTATTGGCACGCAACATTAGATATTTCGATGCAAGAGTTGTTTAATAGAATCGCTTGGAGAGATGAGTTTTTGAATGAACATCCAGATTTTATTAGAGAAGACCTTGTTACAAGAGAGATAGAATATCTTTGTTTCTCTGTTACAAAGGGATTAGAGAATACTCCTGTTTACGATGAAAAAGACGTAATAAAACCAGAATATAAAACAGCGTTGCAAACCTATTATAAAGCACATCCAAAAACAAAATGGGGACTTTATATGACAGAATATGTTCATCGTCTTGCTCTAAACAAATATAGAAACAGCAATGAAATTGATACATGGGTGATAAATACGCTTTATCCTCCTGAAAGAAAAAATATAGATCCACTTTTGAAGTATAAAGACATATTGATTGATAACATAGTTGATTAAAAAATAAAATTACATGAAAAGAATCTTAACGTTATTATTAGCATTACTAATAGGAGGAGTTGCATCTTCTCAACAAGAAATTACATTAGAAGATATTTGGACAAAGGGCACTTTCCGTGGTAAAGGAATTGATGGTATTCGCTCAATGAAAGATGGAAAGCACTATTGTATATTGACTCAAAACGCAATAGAAAAATATGATTACGCCAAAGCAAGCAAAGTAGGCGAAGTTGTAAATTTCTCAGGCTTAGACCTAAAAGGATATGTTGTAGATTATCAATTCTCAAAAGATGAAAGTAAGGTGTTGCTTATTTTAAATCCTGAAATGATTTATCGTCATTCTTACTTGGCAGATTGTTTTGTTTACGATATTGCAACAAAAAAATTAACCTCTGTTGCAAAAGAGAAAGTGAGATTAGCAGAATTTTCTCCAAACTCTCAAAAAGTAGCATACGTTTCAAATAATAATATTTTTATCTTTGATATTGCTTCAATGCAAACAAAACAAATCACAACAGATGGGGAGTATAATCACATAATCAATGGAACTACCGATTGGGTTTACGAAGAAGAGTTTGCAATTACAAAAGGTTTCTTTTGGAGTAATGATTCTGAAAAAATAGCTTACTATAAATTTGATGAAAGTAAGGTGAAACAATTCTCTATGACAATGTATGGAGATTTGTATCCTGAGGAATATGTTTATAAATATCCAAAAGCAGGCGAGGATAATTCAGTTGTAGAAATTTTTGTCTATGATTTGAAAAACGATAAAACAAATCACATTGACATGGGATTGAATAAAGATATTTATTTGCCACGTTTGCAATGGACTCCTAATGATGAGGTGTTTATTCACAAGTTAAATCGTCATCAAAATCAATATGAATTATTTATTGCCTCAACTAATGATTTTAAACCAAAGAAAATATATGAGGAAAGAAATCAATATTATATTGAACAAGTAGAAGATGTAGTATTTCTTAATGATAAAAAACACTTTATCTTAAAAAGCGAAAGAAATGGCTATATGAACTTGTATAAAATTGGTATTTACGATAGAAGTATTGACCCTATTACACAAGAAAAATATGATATTGACCAAATATGTTATATAAATCCAAAAACAGAAGAAATATTCTACACAGCAGCTCAATCAGAAGCATATAACAGAGAGCTTTTGGTTGTTGATAAGAAAAAGAATATAAAGAAAATATCAAAAGAAATAGGTACATATTCAGCAGATTTCTCAGCAAATGGTGAGTATTACATTTCAACTTTTTCAAATACCGATACGCCTACTCAATATACTATCAACAATAACAAAGGAGAAGTGTTGATTGTTTTAGAAGATAACAAAGAACAAAAAGAACTTTTGGCAAAGTATGGAGCTGAAAGAAAAGAATTTGGAAAATTCAAAACAAGTCAAGGAAATGAATTGAATTATTGGGTAATTAAACCTGCAAATATGGAAGCGGGAAAGAAATATCCTTTGTTATTCTATGTATATGGTGGACCTGGAAGTCAAGAAGTATTAAATTCTCAAAGCAGATTTTCAGATTATATGTGGTTTCGTATGTTAGCACAAAAAGGATATGTAGTTGCTTGTGTTGATGGACGTGGTACAGGAATGAGAGGTGAGGAATTTAAGAAATGTACTTACATGGAGCTTGGAAAATATGAAACCGAAGACCAAATAGAAGCGGCTAAATATTTTGGAAGTTTAGATTTTATTGATAAAGATAGAATTGGAATTTTTGGTTGGAGCTATGGTGGATATATGTCAACGCTTTGTATCACAAAAGGAGCAGATTATTTCAAAACTGCAATAGCTGTTGCTCCTGTAACTACATGGAGATATTACGATAATGTATATACAGAACGTTTTATGCGTACTCCACAAGAAAATCCTTCGGGATATGACGACAACTCACCAATAAATCACGTAGAAAAACTAAAAGGAAACTATCTTTTAGTGCATGGAACTGCTGATGATAACGTTCATTTCCAAAATGCTGTGGATTTGATGACTGCTTTAATAAAAGCAAACAAACAATTTGAACAATTCTCTTATCCAAACAAGAATCACAGCATATATGGGGGAAATACAAGACATCATCTTTATACTTTAATGACAGATTTTATATTGAGAAAATTATAAATAATGCAAGAAAAATTAGAAGCTTTTGTAAGCGAAAATAATTTGTTTTGCAAAAATGACAGAATCCTCATTGCCCTTAGCGGTGGTGTGGATTCTGTCGTTTTAGCACACTTAATGCTTAAAGCAAATTATGATATAGCTTTAGCACATTGCAATTTTCATCTTAGAGAAGAGGAGAGTAATAGAGATGAGGCTTTTGTTCGCTCTTGGGCAAAGGAGAATGGTGTTAGGCTTTTTGTGAAAGAGTTTGATACATTTTCATATATGAAAGAAAATAAGCTTTCTTTGGAAATGGCGGCAAGGGATTTGCGTTATCAATGGTTTGATTCTCTCTTAAAAGAATATGGATTTTCTTATTTAGCTACTGCACATCATTTAGATGACTCGATAGAAACGTTTTTTATCAATCTTTTGCGAGGTACAGGCATTGCAGGATTACATGGAATACAAGCAAAAAACGATAAAATCATTCGTCCCCTTCTTTTTGCTACAAGGGAAGATATTTTAAACTATGCAAAAAAGAATAATATCTCATACGTTGAAGACTCCACTAATTCAGAAACGAAATTTATTCGCAATAAAATTCGTCATAATCTTTTTCCTGTATTGAGGGAGATAAACCCTAATTTTGAATTTGCCTTAAAAAAAGATATAGATTACTTAAAGGATACGGAATTTATTTTTCGCAGAGAAATAGAAAAGGTAAAACAAGAAATCATTGAACAAGAAAAAGACTTAATCAAAATAAATATTTCAAAACTCCTTTTGCTTAACCCTATGAAGATATATCTTTACGAAATATTGTCTGAATATGGATTTAATGAAGCGAATATTAACGATATATCTCAAAGTTTTGAAGAAATATCTGGCAAACAATTTTTTAGCAAAAGCCATAGGATTGTAAAGGATAGACAATATCTTTTTATTGAAAAAAGAAAGGAAAATCCTATAAATGATTTCTATTTGATAAATCAAAATCAAGGTTCATTGATTTTTCCTTTGAAAATGCAATTTGAGGTTTTGAAAGATTTAAGATTTATAAATATTTCAAAAGATAAAAATGTTGCAATGCTTGATTTTGATTTGCTGAAATTTCCTCTTGTGCTTAGAAAATGGAGGCAAGGAGATAGTTTTGTGCCTTTTGGAATGAGGAAAGAAAAGAAATTAAGCGATTATTTTACTGCTAATAAATATTCTATAATTGACAAAGAAAATCAATGGATTCTTTGTAGTGAGGATAAAATTGTGTGGTTGGTAGGAGAGAGAATAGACGATAGATTTCGAATAAGCAATAAAACAAAAAATATATTAAAAATTGAGTTAGAAAAATGAAAGAAATAATAAATTTATTGACTGCTTTATTTTTTTTAATGAGCGTTTCAGCACAAGAAAACAAAGTAAAAAATCTTTGTGGTCAAATCAACCAAGATTCCCTTAGACAAAACGTAATAGAACTTCAAGAATTTTCTACACGATATGCCTATTCGCCAAACAGAAAACAAGTGGCAGAGTATTTAAAAAATAGATTGGAAAATTATGGTTTTGAGGTGGTTTTGGATTCTTTTCTTTTGCAAACAGGTTGGTACTTAACCGAAGCAGACACTCTTTGGCAATACAACGTAATAGGAGAAAAACAAGGCTTATGGGCAAAAGATACTACGGTGCATCTAATGGCTCATTATGATTCTCGTTCAGATATGGAAGGTTTTGAAGATTATTTTAATTTCGCACCAGGAGCTGACGATAATGCAAGTGGAGTTGCTGCACTATTGGAAATAGCCCGAATAATAAATGAAAATAATATCTCTCCTATCAAAACACTTGTGATAGATTTCTTTGCAGCCGAAGAGCAAGGACTAAGAGGCAGTTGGGATAGAATAGAGAAAATTTCAACACCTATTTGGCAAGAAGATATAAAGGCAGTGATAAATCTTGATATGATAGGATATTGTCAAAGCGATTCTACTGATTATATCTTTGATTTAATAACTTATCACAATAGTGATGAGCTTACTCAAATGGCACGAGAGTTTGCAGAACAATACACTATGCTTACACCAAACGAAACAACAGAAAATAATTACGCTTCTGATTCTTATAGTTTTTATTCTTATGGAGTGAAAAGCGTTTTTTTAATGGAGCACGAATTTACGCCACATTATCACACCGAAAGAGATGTTTACAACACAATAAACTATCATTACATGAGAGAACTTACAAAGTTGGCTTTTGCACTTGCTTACGAATGTAGCGTAAATAATAATTATGGAGTAGTGAGTTTAGAGCAAGATGAATCTTTTGCAAAACAAGTGGTTTTATTGACAAATCCAGTGAAAGATAATTTGAGAATCTCTTGCAGAAACTTCTCATCTACTACACAATATGTTTTATATTCACAATCTTCTCAAATTATCAAGCAAGGAAGAATAGAAAATCCAAATGGAGTTAATACAATAGATTGTAAGGATTTAAAAAGTGGTATTTATTTCTTTAGAATAATTGATGAAAATCAGGTTCTTATAAAGAAAATAATTGTTTTGTAATAAAAAAGTCTAAGAATTTTTTGGTGGATTCAAAGAAAGGTGCTATTTTTGCAAACGCTTTCAGGAATTAAACTTGAAACGGTCCCATAGCTCAGTTGGTTAGAGCACCTGACTCATAATCAGGGGGTCCTTGGTTCGAGCCCAAGTGGGACCACGCAAAGAAAAGGAGAGACAAAATAAAGTCTCTCCTTTTTTGTTTTTAGATATAAAACACTAACTTTGCGAAAATAATCAAGAAAATCTTGATATTTCCCGAGAATTTATGACCTCTATTACTGAAAAATATTTCTAA
>JAGCLI010000263.1 GCA_017647065.1 Bacteroidales bacterium | reverse complement strand
GGCGTTAAATTTATAGAAATTTTGTTTACAAACGAAAATTCGTGGCGAATCTGATTTATAAAGCAAAGAAAAAATTAAAATAAATTAGCGTTTTATTTGCAGTTAACTAATCTTTCTGCTATGGAAATAAACTTTTCTTTGTTTTTTTCAATATCGGCGTAAGAATCTGCAAAGGTTTTATTTTTTTGAAGAATGTTTTGTGAATCTAATTCTAAAACTTTTTCTATGTAATCTGCTTTTTCTATTTCCAAGTCTGTGACTACAAGGCAGTTTTCTTTGTTTTTCATCAACCCTTTGTAGGCAGGCAGGTCGGAAACTATACAAAGACATTCTCCGCTCATTGCTTCCAAAAGAGAGATAGGGAAACTATCGCTTTTTGGCAAAGAGATGTAAATCTTACTCTTTGCATAATACTCTGCATTCTCCTTTTGCGAAAGCCAACCTACGAATTTCACTTTGTCTTCTATGCCAAGAGATTGCGAAAGTTGTTGAAACTCTTTTTCTTTTCCTGTTGCTGCAACAACTAATTGCCAATCTGCAAACTCAGGTTTTGAAACAAATTTCGCAAAAGCTTTTATCACCTCATCTATTCTATATAAAGGACTATGCAAACGATTGGAAAAAACTATATTCTCTTTCTCTATCGGCTGTATTGGATTAACTCCAAGATTTGCAAGCAGGATTTCAGAACGTTTTGGGCAGTATTTTTGCATTTGTTCCAAAAGATAAGGACTTCCTGCGTTATATGCCTGAGAGTGTTTTAAGATATATTTTAACATTGCTTTGTAAGCCCAACCTTTTTTCGGCATTGTTAGAATATCGCTCCCTATTCCTATTGCGAAGGTAGGGATTTTCTTTTTTCTATTTGCCAATGTTGCAACGAAAGCCGTTAAATTGAGTTGATAAAGCACAAGAATATCGGGCGAAAGCTTTGAAAGAATAGATTTTGTTTGTCTTAAAGCTGAAAAGAAATTGCGAAAAGAGAAATCAATTCCTTCATCTATCAAATTTACTTGATAGTTTTCTTCAAAAAATCGACTTAATCTTATAGTATGTATGCTTTTTGGGTTGCCAACTATAAGCATTCTTTTATTCTTCATCGGCTTTGTCAAGTTGAGAGTAAATACTATTGTTGCTTTTGAAGGTTTTTACTAATTGTTTTATATTGGCAACGATTTCAAAGTCTTGTTTATCGCTTTTTTGTTTTAGAATTTCTTGCATTTTCTCAACACAGGTCTTCACTAAGTCAAGGTCAATTTCTTGATGTTTTGCCTTAAAGATTTTTTTGTGATAGGTTGGAAGAGTGTTTTCGCTTTCGCAAAGAAGCTCTTCATAGAGTTTTTCTCCACTTCTAAGGCCTGAGAAAACAATATCAATATCTTCGTATGGTTTTAATCCCGAAAGTTTTATCATTCTTTCTGCAAGGTCAAGAATTTTTACCGGTTTACCCATATCAAAGAGGAATATCTCGCCTCCTTGTCCCATTGTTGCAGCCTCTAAGACCAATCGGCTCGCTTCGGGTATTGTCATAAAATAGCGAGTGATGTCTTTATGAGTTACAGTCAAAGGACCTCCTTTTAGAATTTGTTGTTTAAAGAGAGGAATCACGCTTCCGTTTGAGCCTAAGACGTTTCCAAAACGAGTTGTTATGAATTTGGTTTTGTTATTTGCTTGCGAATCTAATTGTTTTATGTAGATTTCAGCATAACGCTTTGTTGCCCCCATTACATTTGTTGGGTTTACTGCCTTATCTCTTGAAATCATTATGAATTTCTCTACATTAAACTCTTGCGAAAGGTCGGCTACGTTTTTTGTTCCTATGATATTTACACTTGCTGCCTCGTATGGCGAACGCTCCATCATAGGAACGTGTTTATATGCTGCAGCGTGAAAGACTATATCTATATTATATTTCTCAAAAATATCTCTTAGTCGTTTTTTGTCTCTAACATCTGCTATTTCTATATACTTTTCTATTTGCGGATATTTGTTTGTGATTTCGTTTTCTATGTGAAAAAGTGGGGTTTCGGCTTGATCAAGAAAAATAAGACGAGAAGAATAAGCTGAAAGTTGTCTTACGATTTCGCTTCCTATGCTTCCTGCTGCTCCTGTAACAAGAATGGTTTTTCCTTGCATTTGTTGAGCGATGATTGCACGATTTATGTTGATTTCTTCCCTACCTAAAAGATCTTCTATTTGGATTTCGGTTATTTGATTAGCGTTTAACTTTCCTTCGCTCCACGTTTTTATTGGTGGAACGGTCAAAACCTTTACGTTATTAGCATGACAGAGTTCAAATATTTCGTTTTTTCTCTCTGTGCTTATTCTATTTGTTGCTATTATTAACTGATCAATATCTTTATACTTTATTACGTATTCTTGTTTATCTCTTCCGTAGATTTTTTGTCCGTTAATAGTCTTTCCTTGCAAGTTTGGATCATCATCAATAAAGCCTTTTATGTAGTATTTGCGTGTTCCACTTGTTAAGGTCTTGGCTGTAGCTGTGCCTGTGCGACCTGCTCCAAATATTACTACTTGTGTGTTTAGTTCGGCATTGATTCCCGATTTGTAGGCCTTTTCAAACAACCAACGAACAAACATTCTAAACATAAACAACCCAATAAAGCTAACTCCTGCATTGACAAGAATCAATTCCTTTGGAACATAATCTACATTATAGCCCGATTTATAGAATACATTAGCAATAAGAATTAGTATTGTAGGAATTAAAATTGCAAAAAG
>JAGCLI010000262.1 GCA_017647065.1 Bacteroidales bacterium | reverse complement strand
TTAAAAAAGTAGTTCATGGTTTAAAGTTCAACTATTATGAAATTGCAGATGCTTCTGAAATTCACGTAACCTTTGAAACAATGAACAACAGAGGCAAGAGACTTTCTAATCTTGAGCTTTTGAAAAACAGACTCATCTATCTTTCAACTCTAATTAAGGATAGTGATGATTTAAGAAGAGATATAAATAATGTTTGGGCAACAATATATGAAGAATTTGGAGATAAGGAATTAAAAAAGGTTGATGAAGATGATTTCTTGAAAGAGCATTGGATAATGTACTTTGAGTATGACAGAAGTATTGCTGATCCTGCAAAGGTATTTCTTTTGAATAAAAAATTTACTGCTAAGAATATCAATTCAAACGTGCTAACAAAAGAAGATATATTTGAGTATATACATAGTTTACAAAAGAGTATAATACAATGGGCAAAGATTATAAAAGCCGAACACGAAGATGCAGATGTTAAACTTTGGTTAGACAAATTAAATAGACTACATTGGAGAAGTTTTCGCCCGTTGGCAATGGCTGTCTTGTTGAAGGAAAAAGACTCAAACAAGATTGTAGAGTTTTTAAAAGCATGCGAAAGATTTAATTTCCTTATTATAGAAATTTCTGAACGCTACTCAAACGTAAATAATAGTTCTTTCTATGCTTTAACTAAAAACTATTATAAAGGTAAGATAGATTTAGAAGAAGTTAAAGCAGAGATAAAAAAATGTATCTACGATGAGAAAGAGGGTTTGCTTGATGTAAAGAGATTTTGTAACACGATTGAGAAAAATTATGAAAAGGAAGAGGGTTTTTATTCTTGGAAAGGATTAAAGTATTTCCTATATGAATATGAACTTTCCTTACAAGAAGAAGCAAAAAGCCCAAAACTTCTACTACAATACGAGGCATATTCTGTTAAAAATTCGGGAAACATTACAATAGAGCATATCTTTCCGCAAACTTCAAGCGATATTCCTTATTGGGAAAAGCGTTTCAAAACAAAAGATAGTAGTATTTATCTTAATTCCCTTGGTAATCTTTTGCTTTTAAGCAGAAATAAAAATTCGTCATTAAGTAATAAAAATTTTGAGGAGAAGAAAAACGGGGACTTTTCTTACATAACAGGTTCTCAAAGTGAGATAGAAGTTGCTCGTTACTCCGATTGGACAAAAGAAACAATAGTTGAAAGAGGTAAAAAGATGCTTGGATTTTTACAAGAGCGTTGGAAAGTAACTCTAAACGAAGAACAAATAGAAAAATTATTAACAAATAAAAATAAAAAGAAATGAAAAAGATTTTAACATTAATTTACACTCTACTATGTGCAAACGTGCTTTTAGCACAAACAAGATTTTGGATTGGAGATATACAATACCAAATAACATCAACCAATCCAGCAAAAGTAATGGTTTATTGGTATCAAAACAATCCAACAACAGTGATTATTCCTGAAACTGTTAGTTATGAAGGAACTACTTATAGTGTTACCGCTATTGATTATTCTGCTTTCTCTGAATGCATTAGTTTAACTTCTGTTACTATTCCTAATAGTGTTACTTCTATTGGAGGTGGTGTATTCTCTGATTGCAGTAGTTTAACTTCTGTTACTTTGTCTAATAACATTACAGAATTACCATGCTATGTTTTTAATGATAATTATTATGGATTCTTCGAAAATTGCAATAGTTTAACTTCTGTTACTATTCCTAACAGCGTT
>JAGCLI010000261.1 GCA_017647065.1 Bacteroidales bacterium | reverse complement strand
TTTGATTGATGCCGGTAAATATTATCTTGCAAAACAACAACGTTCTCTTGGAGTTGATGAAGCAGAATTGATAAAAATCGCTGTAAAATCAATGGGTCTTGACGACTTAAAGCCATTTAACCCACAAGAAAAGGTGATTGAATATATGATTGAGGACAAAGGTAGCAAGAAATTAGTGGATATGACTTGTACTGCTTTTGCTAATGAAACTGCTTCTGAGAGTCCTGCTCCTGGTGGTGGAAGTATCTCGGCTTATATGGGAGCTTTGGGTGCTGCTTTGGGAACAATGGTTGCTAATCTTTCATCTCACAAAGCTGGTTGGGACGAAAGATGGGAAGAATTCTCTGTTGTGGCTGAAAAAGGTCAAGCAATCAAAGACGAATTGTTGTTCTTGGTTGATGAAGACACTCGTTCTTTCAACTTAATTATGGAAGCGTTTGGATTACCTAAGAAAACAGACGAAGAAAAAGCTGCAAGAACTGCCGCTATTCAAGCAGCAACAAAATATGCTATTGAAGTTCCTTATAGAACTCTTTGCAAATCGTTTGATGTGTTTGAGGTTTGTCAAAAAATGGTTGAGGTTGGAAATCCTAATTCAGTAACTGACGCTGCGGTAGGTATTCTTTGTGCAAGAGCAGCCTGCATTGGAGCGTTTATGAATATGCAAATCAACTGTGCAAGCCTTAACGACAAAGAATTTGTTAAAGACATAATCGCAAAAGGTCAAGCAATAGTTGATAAAGCCGAAGCAATAGAAAAAGAATTCACTGCAAGAGTTTTGAAACAAATTGCAGAATAATAATTTTATTGTTTTTTTCATAATATGGAGGGCTTTAATGCCCTCCTTTTTTTAAACTTAGTTTTTTTCTTTTATGCAAGATGTAAGAGTTTTTTCTTTGAGTGAGGTTACCAAAAGCATTGAACGTACTATTACTTCAAGGTATAGTTCGGAGTTTTGGGTGAAAGCCGAAATGTTAAAGTTGAATTTTTACACTTATAGTGGTCATGCCTTTCCCGATTTGGTAGAAAAAGAAAATGGAGTTATCGTTACGCAAATGCGTGCTACTATTTGGGCAAACGATTTCAAGAGGATAAACGAAAAATTCACTCGTGCGGGGGTTGAGCTTAGCGATGGAATTACAATTCTCTTTAAGGCAAGCATAAAATACAATGGTTTCTATGGTTTAAGTCTTAGAATTAGCGACATTGATACTTCGTTTTCGCTTGGAGAATTGGAGAAAGAAAAAAACGCTTCAATAGAAAAACTAACCGAAGAAAAGATTTTTGATTTAAATAAAAAGACCGTTCTTGCCGATTTACCAAAAAGGCTTGCTGTAATCTCGGTTGAAACGGGCAAAGGTTATCAAGATTTTGTAAATATCATTTCTTCGCACAAAGAATTTGGCATTTTCCATAAGCTTTTTCCTTCTTTGCTTCAAGGCGATGGTGCAGTCAATACACTTATTCTTAGTTTAGAGAAAATAAAGGAAGTAAAGGAGCTTTTCGATGCTGCATTTATCATACGAGGTGGCGGAGGCGATATTGGAATGGCTTGTTATAATAACTATGAACTTTGTAAAACAATAGCAACTTTTCCTATTCCTGTAATAACCGGCATAGGACATTCAACAAATCTAACGGTTAGCGAAATGGTTTCTTATCACAACGGAATCACTCCTACGGATGTTGCCGACTTTATCATAAAACGTTTTCTTATTGCACAAGAAAATTTAGAGAGAATGGAGAGTTTGATAAAGATAAAAAGCAATTATAGAATAGAAAGAGAGAAAGAACAATTGAACTGAAGTGATTTATTCCCATGTGATATCAGCTGTCTCCTGTTACGCTCACTATTTTAACATCGACAACCTTCAATTTCAATATCATACAAAACTATGGTGTACCTGTCGGAGTTGTCCCTATATATGCCTTTAAGAAATTTGAACTAAATAAAATGAATTTATTAGAGCAGATAGAAAAATATGCAGAAATGGGAGTCGCTTTTATGACAATGCATTT
>JAGCLI010000260.1 GCA_017647065.1 Bacteroidales bacterium | reverse complement strand
TAAACTTAGATGTAAAACAAACTGTATAAGAATACATACTTTCTACCATTGCAGAACAACATTATGGAGCAAGACCTATAAGAAGAGCTATTCAAAACCTGATTGAAGATAAACTCTCAGATATATTGCTTAATAATCAAGAGAATGATAAAAAGAAAATAATAGTTTCTATAAACAAAGAAAAACAAATAGACATTAAACTAAAATAACAAATCAAAGTAGTGAAAAAAATAAAACACTTTTTTGAAGATTTTGGTAATTATCTTTTACTAATGAAGGATGTATTTCGTTGGCCACAGAATATGCATATATTTAAGAGACAGTTGCTATTTGAAATACAAACATTAGGAATAGATTCTATTCTTATTGTTTTTTTGGTTTCTGTATTTGTTGGAGCAGCAGTTGTTATTCAATTGTTGATTAACTTGGAGAATCCTATCTATCCAGATTGGATTTATGGATATGCTTCCCGTAAAACAATGATGTTAGAGTTCTCTCCTACTATTATCTCACTGATACTTGCTGGAAAATGTGCTTCAAAAATAGCATCGGAATTAGGAACGCAAAAAATAACAGAACAAATAGATGCCTTAGAAGTTATGGGAGTAAATACACCCTCCTACCTTATACTTCCAAAGATAATAGCTTGTATGATAACTTTTCCGCTACTTATTGTAATGAGTATATTTATTTCAATTTTAGGTGGAGCAATTGGAGCCCTATCTGTAGGAACTCTTTCAATGGCGGCATACGTTGATGGATTACGATTAGAATATACAAATATGGATTTAGTGTTTGCTATTGTTAAAGTATTTGTTTATTCAATTATTATTTCTACTATTGCCTCATACAGAGGCTATACAATAAAAGGTGGTTCAGTAGAGGTTGGAATACAATCAACAAAAGCAGTAGTTCAAAGTAGTATAGTAATTATGATATTTGATTTAATAATTACAAATCTCTTTATGTAAAAGCATTCTATAATATGATTAGAGTAGAAAATGTATCAAAATACTTTGGAGAAAAGCAAGTATTAAAAAATATAAATACCGAGTTTGAGATTGGTAAATGCAATCTTATTATAGGAAAAAGCGGAAGTGGAAAAACAGTCTTAATGAAATGTCTTGTATCTCTTTATACTCCAGAGGAGGGGTATATACATTTTGACGACAGGGTGTTAAGGCATTTAAATAAAAAAGAAAAAGTAAACCTTAGAAAAGATATTGGCATGCTTTTTCAAGGGGGAGCGTTGTTTGACTCTATGAATATTGAAGAAAATGTTATGTTTCCGATAAGAATGTTTCAGCGTTCCGACTACAAAACCATGAAAAAAAGAGTTGATTTTTGTTTAGAAAGAGTTAATCTTAAAGGAATAAATAATTACTACCCTTCTCAAATCAGTGGAGGAATGCAAAAACGTGTAGCAATTGCAAGAGCAATAGCCACACAGCCTAAATATCTTTTTTGTGATGAACCAAACTCGGGCTTAGATCCACAAACATCAATAGTAATAGATCAATTGATAAAAGAAATCACTCACGAATATAACATAACTACCGTAGTAAACACTCATGATATGAATTCGGTAATGGAAATAGGTGAAAACATAAACTATATACACCAAGGACAATTATGGTGGAAAGGAAGCAATGAAAATGTTCTTAATTCCGAAAATCAAGAATTAAACGACTTTATCTTTTGTTCGGCATTAACCAAACGATTAAAATTATGAATCCAATAAAAAAGAATAAAGCAATAATGATTTCAAAACGAGCATTTCAAGTGCTTGTTGTTGCGATGATAATAGTATTAGCCTTTCCAAATAAATCTGGCTTTAAATATGAATTTGCCTTAGGAGGACAATGGAAACACGAAACACTTATATCCCCTATTGACTTTCCTATTCTAAAAACAGAGAAAGAAATATCGGAAGATAAAAATCATATCATCAATTCAAAGCAACTTTATTATAAGATAGATAATAAAATAGAAGATAGTGTTTTAGCAAAAATAAATGAAAGAAATAATTTTTCAAATGAAGAACAAAATAAAATAAAACACTACTTAAATAAAATATATTCAATAGGTGTAATACACCAACAAGAATTTACTCAAAAAGATCAATTGATCTACATATTAGAAAACAATATTGCAAAAGAATATGAACAAGAGCAATTAATAAGTCTTGATCAAGCACAACAAGGATTGTCAAAAATTACAAAAAATAAAGAAATTCCCAATTTATTACAAGCCAATGTAATATACGATTCACAAACAACGGAAAATATACTACAAACAAAACTGCAAGAAATAACACATAATAAAGGATTAATAAGCGAAGGAGAACAAATAATAAGCAAAGGAGAAAAAATAACTCCAGAAAAAAATCAAATACTCTTATCTTTTAAACAAGCATACGAAGGAAATAACATTGAAAAAACTAATGAATTAACAATACTTTTAGGAAGGTTTATACTTGTCTGCATAACGCTTTTGGCTATGATGCTTTTCATAAACCACAATCGTGCAGACATTTTTCCAAATGATAGAAAAGTACTATTAATCTTATTTGTAGTATTATTTATTTGTTGTATAATGGCGTTTATCATAAACATAAATCCAAAATACATTTATGCAGTACCCGTATGTATAGTTCCAATAGTAATAAAAACATTTTTTGATACAAAGACCTCTCTTTACGTTTTTTTAGTTTCAATTATAATAATAGGATTTGCAGTTCCAAATAGTTTTGAATATGTTTTCTATCAACTTATTGCAGGAATAATGACCATTGTAAGTGCAGAAAGTTCAAGTAACCGTTCAAACTTTTTGCTTACATCTTTAATTCTATTTATTACTTATGCTCTAATCTACATTGCAAACAATCTTATGCAAAATATAGAAATAACTTCAATTGAAACAGATGTTATTTTAATGTTTGCACTCAACTCCATACTTCTTCTTTTTGCAATACCATTTATATCAATATTAGAAAAACTATTTGGATTGATAAGCGACTATTCTATAATAGAATACACAAATACCAATAGCAAGATTTTAAGAGAATTATCTGTTAAAGCACCAGGAACATTTCAACACTGTATTCAAGTAGCCAATATATCAGAGGATTTAATCTTAGAAATAGGTGGAAATGCTATG
>JAGCLI010000018.1 GCA_017647065.1 Bacteroidales bacterium | reverse complement strand
TTTTAAGAAAGTAAAACGAAACACAAAGACCCGATATAATATGCCAAATTCCCCACCAAGCAGTTATAAAGAGCATTCCACCATAATGCCCATGCCATATTTCAGGAGGGAAGATTGCAGGATTGAAAAGCAGGATTAGTCCTAAACCTGAGTTTTGTATTCCTACTTCTATCGTTAGGGTTTTTACATCTTTTTTAGGTAATTTTGAAAATCTTCCGCCGAAATAACCAGTTGCTAACGCAGAAGCATTGTGCAACAAAACAATAAAGAATACATAGAAAATATTATCAATGAAAATTTGGAAGTTTTGTGCAAAAGAAACAACTATCATTCCCATAAATAATAGAATAGAGAGGATTTGAGCAGGTTTACTTATCTTTTTTGTAGCCTTAGGGAAGTAATGAGCAAATAAAATTCCCAAAACAATTGGAATACCTAAAAGTAAAAGTATCTGTTCCAACATAGGAAGGAAAGGAATTACGAGAGTTGGAATATCGTTTTTTATATTTATGACATAGGTGTAAATAGAAGAATAAAGAAAGAAATTAAAAGGAGTTACAAAAGGAGCTGCGGCAGTTGTTATAGCGGTTAAAGAAACTGAAAGTTCAACATTACCTTTCGATAAAGAGGACATAAAATTAGACATATTTCCTCCCGGACAAGAGGCAACTAATATCATTCCAAGAGCAATCATAGGAGTAATCCAAGGACTTAAAGCCAAAGCAACTAAAACAGTAATCAAAGGAAGTGCAACCCATTGCAATAAAATACCAACGATTATGGATTTTGGCTTTTTAAATATTTCTTTGAAAGTTTCAACTTTAATACCAAGGGCGATACCAAACATAACAAAAGCCAAGATAATGTTTACTATCATCATTCCACCCTCTCCGAAGTTTATCGTTACGGAGTTGAGAGACTCTAATTGTTCTTTCATAGTAAAAAGATTTAAAACGAGTTGCAAAAATATTAAAAATCATTTTTCTATGAAAGAAATTGATAATATTTTTAGCGTTTTTTTGTTGATAAGATTATTCTTTATATATTTGCAACTTGAATAAGTAGGATATTTGTGAAAAGTTTAATGAGGTTTCTCATTACAATAGTTTTAGTTGCGATTGCTTTTATAGGATGTAGCAACAAGTCGGATTTAAAAATGAAAGAAAATCCGACACAAGATTCAATCTTAGAATTTTTTTCATCTTATTCATCTTCTTTTGAGTCTTATTCTGAGTTATGTATTCGTTCACAAGCGTTTTCATTTCCTGCATTTCGTGTACAAAATGCAACACAAAGAACAACTAATATTTGCAAAAATAATGTTGAGTTTATTAAAACAGGAAAAATATTCAATAGAAATATTATAAATCTTATTCAAAAGAAATCTCTTATCGAACAGTTTTCGTTTATCAAGCCTATTCATAGAATGATAAGTCTTGGTAAACTCGTTATTTGAACTTTACCATAATAAATTGTTTTTTTGTTTACAAGGTTTAAATAGTTGTTAAAGTTTAATTAAAATTAAAATTTTTATAAAATTATGGTAATACTTCAAATATTTACCCTACTTGGAGCATTAGGAATGTTCCTTTATGGTATGAATTTAATGAGTTCAGGACTTCAAAAGGCCTCTGGCGATAAACTTCGTGGATTTCTTTCAGCTATGACTTCAAACCCTTTTAAGGGAGTAGTGACAGGGCTGGGAATAACCTCAATTATTCAGTCCTCATCTGCAACAACGGTAATGGTAGTCAGCTTTGTCAATGCAGGATTGCTTACTCTTGCACAAGCAATAGGCGTTATTATGGGAGCAAATATAGGAACAACCGTTACTGCTTGGTTGGTTTCTTGGCTTGGATTTAAGGCAGATATTTCTATACTTGCAATTCCACTTATGGCATTAGGATTTTTGTTCTCTAACTCAAAAAGAAATCAAAGACAAAATATAGGAGAAATTATTGTAGGTTTCTGTTTGTTATTTCTTGGTTTATCTTTTATGAAAGAATCAGTGCCTGATTTGAATGAAACCCCACAAGTATTGGAGTTCGTAAAAACTTGGTCAAGTTATGGTTTTGGTTCTATTCTTATCTTTTTGGCTTTTGGTACTGCTCTCACACTTGTGCTTCAATCCTCTTCGGCTACAATGGCTCTTACTTTAATTATGCTTAGTATGGGTTGGATTCCTTTTGAAATGGCTTGTGCTATGGTTTTGGGAGAAAACATCGGAACAACTATAACTGCTAATATTGCTGCTTCGGTAGGAAATACTCAGGCTAAACGTGCAGCTATGTCGCATACAATCTTCAATGTTTTTGGCGTTATTTGGGCTTTGATTTTCTTTAAGCCGTTTCTCTCTCTTGTAGAAGCGATTATAGATGCTTTTGGAGTAACCGACCCAAGTACTTCTGCTTTATATGGACTTTCTATGTTGCATACGCTTTTCAATACAATAAATACACTTATCCTTGTATGGTTTGTAAAATATATTGAAAAGGCTGTGATTTTTATTATAAAACCTGCGAAGAATAAAGAAGCAGAACCATTTAGATTGAAATATATTTCGGCGGGTTATCTTGCTACTCCTGAACTTGCAAGCGAACAAGCATTAGATGAAATTATTCACTTTGCACAAATTTCTCGCAACGGACTCGGTTATGCTAAACAAGCAATAGAAGAAAACAATGTTGATAAGTTTGAAGAGTTGAATAAAAAATTGGTTAAGTACGAAGAAATTTCAGATAGAATAGAATATGAAATAGCGACATTCTTGAATAGTGTTTCAAATGAAAGCATTAGCAAAACAACTTCTGTAAAAATCAAAGCTATGTACAAGATAATAGGAGAATTAGAGTCACTTGGAGATTCTGCTCATGCAATTGGACGTATACTTTCAAGAAGAAATTCTCACAAAAAGACATTTGAGCTTGATACCATAAAGAAATTACAAGATATGGTAGAACTTGTAGATAAGGCATACGAGGTTATGATAGAAAATCTCCTTATTGCTAAGAAAGGAAATATAGATAATATTGCAAATGCCTATAACGCAGAGAATCACATCAATGATTTAAGAAACAAACTCAGAGATAGAGAAATAGAAGCAATAGAAACAGGCGAAAAGAACTATCAAACAAGTGTTTATTATATGGATATAGTAAACGAACTTGAAAGAATGGGTGATTTTATTATCAATATATCAGAAGACTTATTGAAATCATTTTCAGACAAATAAGAAAACAAAAAATAATTCTTTGATTTAATAAAATAATTCTTTGTTTTTTTTGAAAAAAGCAAAGAATTATTTTTTAAAAACAAAGACTTGGTCAGATATTCTTTTTCTTTGTTATTTTTTTCGCAAAAAGAGAACTTTTTTTGTGCAATAATTCTTAGTTTTTATATTTTTGCACAAAACTATTCTTATGCTTAGAGAAATAGAATTGATAGAAGATGCACATTATTTAAAGAATTTGCGTTTTCCTCTAAAGATAGATAAGGTTATTCAAATAGTTGTGCTATCGGGAAGAATGTCTTGTCTTGTTGATTTAAAGGCATATTCTTTGCAAGCACCTGCAATGGCTATTTTATTACCGGGACAAGTCTTAGAATCGTTGGAATATGACGAGGAGTTTAAGACTTTAACAATGATAATGAGTAAGGAGTTTACCGATTCGTTTAACCTACCGGTTAGTTTACAAGAAAGATTATTTATTCAAACAAATCATTTTCACCATATTTCACAAGAGGTGTTGGAAGTTTATGTTTCTTGCTTTAATCAGATAAAAAATGTAATCAAGCAAAAGGATAATCCGTATAGAAGAGAGATTATAAAATGTTTATTTTCGGCTCATTACTATGGATTAGGATATTATATTCATAATTCAAATTCTCAAAGCAAGCAAACAGTAGTAATGACTTATCAACAAGAATTGTGCGAGAGATTTATTACGCTTGTGTCGGAAAATTACAAAGAAAAAAGAGAAATAGGTTATTATGCCGATAAATTATGTGTATCAAATAAATATTTATCTTCTTTACTTAAACAAGAAACAGGCTTAACCGCTTTGCAATGGATTGAAAGATATGTTGTTTTATATGCAAAAAGTTGCTTATCTTCTACCTCTATGACGGTGCAACAAATAAGCGATGAATTATTTTTCCCTTCTCAATCGGTTTTTGGAAAGTATTTCAAAAGAGTTGAGGGCATAAGTCCAAAACAATATCGTCAATCATTAAAAGATTAGAAAGATTGACGATATTGATTTAATCTATTTGAGCAACAATGTGTCCGCTAAGTGATTCGCAAACCTTGTTTTCTGATATATCTACTTGCATATAAGGGTGGCGAAAGCTCAAATAATCATTTATAAGAGTGTTTAAAAAAGCAGAGATTTCATCTTGATTGCAAAACTCTTCGTTAAACTCAACACTAAGTTTGTTTTTGAAATAAAAGACCTCAACAATATTGCGATTTTTTCTTTTGTCAAGCGATTTTTCAATCTTTCGTATCATAGGAGGCAAAGAAACTATGTTGTCAATTAAGCGATTGCTGCCTTTAATATTTAATGTTTTACGATTAAGAAAAGGCATTTTCTCAAAACTACGTTTCAATCCAAATGTCAAACAAGTGTGATGAATATTTTCTTCAAAAACAACAGTTTTTCTAATCATTATTTCTTTTTGCTTTTCGCTTTTTCTATTCTTTCTTTTGCTGCTTCTTGACGAGCTTTTGCCTTTTGCATTTGTTCTTGATAAAAGGCTTTTGTTTCTAATTTTTGAGCTTTAAAATTCGCTTTATCAATTTCTCGCTGTCTTTTAGCACTCTCTTTCATATCGATAAACGCTTGTTTGAAAAAACCAGGCTTATCTTCATCTTTTTTTGTTTGCTCTTGTGCAAAAACATTGTTTGTCATAGCACTCATAAGTGCTGCAATACTCACAATTTTTAAAAACTTTTTCATCTCTTCTTAATTTTGTTTATTGTCATTTTCTTCTATGCTTTCTTCATCTTCTTCAAGAAATTTATCAACGAAAGCATCTTCTATTTTTTGATAAGTACCTACTACTGCATTTTCAATAGATTGATAAGTTTTTACAACTCCGTTTTCAATTGCTTTATAGGTATCGGTAACCTTTTTTTCTACCTTTGTAGATTTTAACTTTAAATTACTCATAAATACTTTGTTTTTTGTTCTTATTTTCTTTGACGTTGCAAAATTATAGTAAAAAAGCAAGGTAAATTGTTCTAAAAAACCAATGAATTGGGCAGATTTGCCTTGGCTTCGATGAATGTTTTTGCTTCAAACGAAGAAGAAAATAAAAATATTCATTATAAACAATCCTATAGAGGAGATGTAGAACTATCTTGTGGAATAAAAGATACTTGGTCTTTTCTTACTTCTCACGGATATAGCTTTGGAAATGGATTATACTTAGGAGGAGGCTCTGGTTTTAGTGCAGAATTTTTGCCAGAGTATGATTCTAACCCGAGAGTATTGCTTCCGCTTTTTGCAGACTTGAAATATAGTTTTTGTAATAGCGTTGTAAGTCCGTTTGTTGGTATAAGAGCAGGAGGATATGCTCATGTAAATAGTGAGGAAGTTGAAGGTGTAAGAGTTTTTGTTAATCCTGCTGTAGGATTGGAAATAAAGAGATTTTCAATAAGAATAGGTTATGAATATCAACACAATGCTTGGGGTTTTGAACAAGGAAACAATAAGCATCGATTAAGATGTGGAATAGCAATTATGTTTTAACAAAAAAGAGGAATGAAAAAAATCATTCCTCTTTTTTTATTTATTTTACAAAGGCGTGTTTATATCCTTTTTGTAAGTTCCAATATCCTCTTGTGAAATCAGGGACTTCTACGGGCATATTGCCGTTTTCGATTGATAGACGTGAGAGTTCTATTATAGAACACCATTCTGCAAGGTCATAAACGTCCATATCTAATGGCAATCCATTTTGCAAGCAATAGATTAGTCGCCAATCCATAATAAAATCCATACCTCCGTGTCCACCAACTTGTTTTGCTTTTGTTTCAAGCTCAATGTGGATAGGGTGTTTGTAGGTTTGCATTAGCTTTGCCTTTATTTCATCACTGACTGCACGATGTACGTTTAGGTCTTCGTGATTAGGAATGATGTTTGCATCAATATTCTCTGGTTGAAAACAATATTGTTCAATTGGATATTTGTTTGCAAAACCTTCGGTGCCGGTTAGTTGATACATTCTGCTGTATGGTCGTGGGGTCATTACGTTATGTTGAATGTGAAGTGTCTTTCCGTTTTCGGTTTGTATGAGTGAGAGTGTGTGATCACCGTTTTGAAATTCTATTTCTTTGTTTTTTACTCCGTATTTTTCTGCGAATTTTTTGCCGTTTACTGATTTGGTATCCATAGATACTAAGGTCTTCATTCTATCCCCACGATGAATGTTGAGAAGTTGACATGCTGGTCCTATTCCGTGTGTTGGATAGACATCGCCTCGGTGTTCGTTATTGTAATTTAGTCTCCAATTGTTATAATAGTATGGCCAAAATTCTTCTAAGTAGTGAATGTAGGAGCCTTCTACGTGAAGTATTTCTCCGAAAAGTCCTTGTTGTGCCATATTTAGCGTGGTCATTTCAAAGAAATCATATACACAGTTTTCTAATTGTATGCAGTGTTTACGTGTTTGTTCGCTTGTGTTGATTAAATCCCATATTTCTTCTAAGGTCATTGCAGCAGGGACTTCTATTGCTACGTGTTTACCTTGTTGCATTGCGTAAACTCCAATGTTTGCATGATTTTCCCAATCGGTTACTACATATATTAAATCAATATCTTCTCTCTCACAGACTTTTTTCCAAAGTTGCTCGTCTCCGTAATAGCTTGTAGGTTTTGTTTTGCCTGCTTTTAATAGGGTTTGTTCGGCTCTTTGACATAATTCACCTCTTATGTCGCAAAGGGCTTTGATTTCTACTCCGGGAATATGAATAAAGCGTTCTACTGCACTGATTCCTCTCATTCCTAAACCGATAATTCCTATTCTTACTGTGTCTAATTTTGGTGTAGTTAATCCAATAACGTGTGTTTGTCCTTTTGGACGAGAAGGAACTTTTGTTTTAATTATTTTATTTGATGTTTGACAAGATGCAAAACATACAATTGCCAACAAGATGAAAAGGTATTTTTTTATCATAATGATTTGTTTTTATGTAATTTGTTAATATGCCATTCTATTTCTGAAATCGTTACGTTTTTCATACTTCAAATCTTGAAGCATTGGTGCTTTTACTGAAATGGAAAAGTTCCAACCTTGACGTGGACCAAAAGGAACCCAATTCATTCTCATTTCCCAACAGTGCAGGTCGCGATAAAAGTCTATTGAGGTGTAGGTGAAATCTTTGTTTATGAAGTCGTAACCTGATGAAAATCCTATTTTCCATTTTGATGTGAGGTTTACGTCTCCTCTTGCTGTGAAAGTGGCAGATTGATTGGTTTGATAACCTGCTATGCTTACGATATAGGAACTTAAATGAGAGTAACTTAATCCTAAACTTAGGTTCCAAGGAATTGAGAAATCCACATAGTCGGGTAATATCTCATTTGGATTGGCAAATGGACTATACATAAGTTCGGTTGGTGAATAATCGGCTTGTGAAGGTTGATTTGAGTGTTGATTTTGTGATTTTTTAGGATTTATTTGCCAACTAAGGTTTAGTGTCCATTGTGAGTTTTGTCTTTTAAATAAGACTTTTTCTTTGTCAAATAATAATTCGTTTGTTAATCTTCCTAAAGAGTCTAAAACGTATGGTGTGTAAGAGGCAGAATAGTTGAGTTGTAGTCGGTTTAATAGGGTTGTTCTTGCGGTGAGTCTTAATGGTTGCCAATTCAAACTATCTTTTGCAAGGTCGTAACCTGAGGCTATAGTGAAGTTTTCAAGTAAGATGATTTTTCTTTCGCCTGTTATGGTGTCTTTTGTGTTTTTTACTTTCATTTCTAAGTTATTGCCAATAGAGAAGTTAAGTATTCCTGAGGCTCCTTGTGCGGGAGAACCGTATATTCCATTTTCTGTTCGTGAATAATATACTCTCTTGCCTTCTTTGTCGGTGTAAAAGTCATAGAATCCTAATGAAGGGTCAGAAAAGTCGGGCGTATAGGTAAAGGAAATGTTAGGATTGATAACATGGCGTATTGCTTTTATGAATCCTTTTTTGAAAATGAACATTCCGTAAAGGCGTGTATTAAGACTGCTTTTGAAGTTTGCATTTCTGTTGGCAATGAATCCGTAAATTGTGTCTTTGTCTATAAGGTCTGTTGCAGGATTATAGGTTTTTGATATGCTGTTTGAGTACCAACGTTCTGTGTAGTCTATGCTGTTTGTCCAAGTGAGATGTTTGAATATTTTGACATTACTTTGTATTGGTAGGGAATGTATGATTCCGTTGCGAAAGGATTTGAATATATCGGGCGAAGTTAGTAAGGTGTCGTAAGTATCTATTTTGTTTATCATATTTACTCTATATGAGAGTGAGATATCTTCATACCATTTGTTTTTTCCTTGTTTTTTCTTTTTGCGAAATGGATAGATTTGTGTAGTTGAAACGCTTACAGAGGGTAAATCAAGTGATATTGCTCCTGTGTTTACATTGTAACTTTCGCCTAAGTTTGCTGTTAGATTCCAATAAGAACCTAATTTTGTGGAAAAGGCAATGGAAGAGGTGGTTGTATTGTTGAAATAGTCTGAAAGGTTTGTTGTGTATTGATTGAATTTACTACTTACTAAGTTTACGTTTGCAGAAAAGCTACGATGAGGGTGTGCTTTGCTGTCTTGTCGGTGAGACCAACGAAATTTAAATGCGTTAGAGGAACTGAAACTTGGGGTGTTTCTTAGTCCTGTGTGGTTGTCTTCGTAACGAAATTCAATAGAACCTGAGTATTTGTAACGTTTTACGTATGATGAGGTGATGTTTAGTGCGTATGAAAGATTGGTGTAAATGTCACCTTGAAGAGCAAGGTCCATATAATCGTTGATTGCAAAGTACCAACCAATGTTTCTTAAATAATATCCACGATTTGCTGCATATCCGTATGAGGGCATAAGAAATCCTGATTGTTTTGATTCGGTAAAAGGAAAGTATGCAAAGGGAAGTCCTACTGGAAGGGGAATTTCCATAATGGAAAACCATGCTGGACCTGTTACTATTTTGTCATCGGTTATTAGTTTTGCTTTTGAAAAGTTAATTCCAAAGTGAGGGTGATCGGGATTATCGCAAGTGGTGAATATTCCAGAGGAAATAAACATTGTTTCATCGTCAACTTTCTTCACTTTTTCACCATGAAGATAACCATCGCTTTCTTTTGTGAATACGTTGCTGATTACTCCTTGTTTGGTATCAAAGTTATATTTTAATTGTTTTGAGTTATATTGTTGATTGCCTTCTTTGAAAATTGGATATTGAAGATTTTGTTTTTCCAAACTATCTTTTATGCCTTCAGCAAGGAGGAGTTTTGTGTCAAAGTTTACTGTCATAAACCCACTTTGCAGTTTCATTTTTTCATAATCTACCTTTGCTTCATTATATATATAGACATCTTTTGTGTCAAGAATAAATGTAATAGAGTCTTTTGATTGATAATCAACTCTTGCTTGTAAAGTAGATTTTTTCCTTGAAATAGTGTCGTTTTGAGACATGGTACAATGGGGCTTTAATAGCAAAAATGATGCTATTATTATTAAAAAAATGTATAAGTATCGTAATTT
>JAGCLI010000001.1 GCA_017647065.1 Bacteroidales bacterium | reverse complement strand
TATTTTATAATTTCTACGCTACGGCTTATGAAATTATCTAAGGCTTCGCCTTTTAATAGTCCTTGACCAAGGAGTGCAAGGTCTTTTAGTTGCGATAGGGTTTGAGTTTGTTTGTCTGCGTCTTTTTCTTCAAGGATTTGCGACATTATAGGGTGGTTTACGTTCACTACAAGGTTGTAATGTTCAGGCATATCGCCATAGAAAGACGCCATTCCGCCACCTCCCATTTCTGCCATTTCCTTCATTCTTCTCATAAACTCGTTTTGTGTTATAGAAAAAGGATATGCAGTTTGTTCAAGGCTTTCTGTTTGAACTGTAAACTTAGTTTTATCAACTATTGCTTCAACTAATGTTTTTAACTTATTAGTTTCTTCTTCTGAAAGTTTAGAAGGGATTACTTCGTCTTTTTCTATTAGTTTTTCAATAGTGTCTGAGTCAATTCTTGCAAACTTAACCTCTGTGAATTTATGCTCTAAGGTTTGTATGAAATGATTATCTAAAATTCCGTCCATTAAAAGTACATCATATCCTTTGTCTTTTGCTGCTTTTATGTAGGAGTATTGTTCGTCTATGTTGTTTGCGTAAAGGTAAACCAACTTTTTGTTTTTGTCTGTTTGAAGTGTTTCAATTTTTGCTTTGTATTCTTCAAATGTAAAGTAGTTTGATTCTGTGTTTTTCAACTGACAAACCTTTGACATACGGTCATAGAATTTTTCATCGCTAATCATACCGTATTTTATAAAGATTGAAAGGTCGTCCCACTTCTTTATAAATTCGTCTTTGTCGTTTTTGTACATTTGTTCTAACTTTTCAGCAACTTTTTTAGAGATGTGAGAAGATATTTTCTTTACATTTCCGTCTGCTTGCAAGTAAGAACGGCTTACATTTAAAGGAATATCTGGTGAATCCAATACTCCACGAAGAAGCATCATATATTCAGGAACTACTCCCTCAACACTGTCGGTTACAAACACCTGATTGCAGTATAATTGTATTTTATCTCTGTGTGGATCTATGTTTTTCTTTACCTTAGGGAAATAAAGAACTCCTGTAAGGTTGAAAGGATAATCTACATTCAAATGAATATGGAACAAAGGTTCATCAAAATTCATTGGATATAGTTCGTGGAAGAATTTATTGTAGTCTTCG
Organism: Bacteroidales bacterium; assembly: GCA_017647065.1. Lineage (GTDB taxonomy): Bacteria > Bacteroidota > Bacteroidia > Bacteroidales > P3 > Onthomorpha. Next base: position 765 of record JAGCLI010000001.1, on the reverse strand, counting down.
TCTTTTAATTCGCTTGGTTTTTGTTTCCAAAGAGGTGATGTATTATTGATTATTCTGTCTTTTTTTACTTCAACTCTTTTAGGTTTTCCTTCTTCGTCTTTTTCTGTTTCAGAATCTTCCCAAGTTGTTTCTTCGCCACAACGAATTTCGATTGGCATAAACTTACAATATTTTTCTAAAAGAGAGATTATTCTGTGTTCTTCAAGAAATTCTGAGGATTCTTCATCAATGTGCATTATGATTTCAGTACCTCTTTCTGCTTTTTCAGTATCTTCTATTGAGTATTCAGTACTTCCGTCACATGTCCAATGAACAGCAGGAGCGTCTTTAAAGGTTTTTGTTTTTATTTCTACTAAATCAGAAACCATGAATGAAGAAAAGAATCCTAAACCAAAGTGTCCGATAAGTCCATTTGCTTCTAATTCGCTTTTTCCTTTGTATTTTTCTACAAATTCTTCTGCTCCCGAAAAGGCAATCTGTGTAATATATTTCTCAACTTCATCTTTGCTCATACCAATTCCTCTATCAATAACCGATAGCGTCTTTTGGTCTTTGTCAATCTTTACATCAATTGTTAAATCTCCTAATTCGCCTTTAAATTCGCCTAATGAAGCAAGTGTTTTTAATTTTTGAGTTGCATCAACTGCGTTACTTACAATTTCTCTTAAAAATATTTCGTGGTCAGAATAAAGAAATTTTTTGATAACAGGAAAGATGTTCTCTGTCTTTACGTTTATTGTACCTTTCATATTTTGATATTTTTTA
>JAGCLI010000259.1 GCA_017647065.1 Bacteroidales bacterium | reverse complement strand
CGGATTTTCGCTTGACGATAAGCGAAATGCTGTAGCAGAAAATGATATACCCGATATTATAGCACGCTTCCACAATCTTGACGGAGAGGCAGAGCGTACACGCAAAGAGAAATCATTCCTTGTGCCTGTTGAAGAGATACGTGAGAAAGGTTACGATTTGTCAATCAACAAATACAAAGAGATAGAGCGAGAGAAGGTGGAGTATGAAGCATCGGAGGTGATAATGGAGCGTATAGAGAAATTAGAAAGTGAAATACAGCAAGCAATGTTAGATTTGAGACGAATGTTATAGGATGGAAAATGAAATATTGATTAATAGGTTGATTAATGCGATAGAGTCTCCTGATTGGTGGATTATTGGGATTACATTAGTTAATGCTATCTTCATGGCTTGGCTTGGTTGGAGACAATATAAACTTCAAAAACAACAGATTTATCAACAGGAATATAACATATACAGTAGGTTATATCCTATTGTTGAAGAAATGGATAGAATAATTAATTGTTATTTATTTTATTTATTGTATTCTTATTGCACTAAAGAAAGTCATGATTTTTATATAAATAAAATAGAAGAAATATCAAAATGTATAGATGATTTAGAAGATAATAGAATAGATTTCGAGTTGAAATTCTCTCAAAATAAAGATGCTATTTTTGCTTATAAATCTATCATGAAAACAATTCGTTCTATATATCAAACATTCTTTAATTTATATTTTGAGTTAGAAGAAGAAAATAAAAATTTGGAACAAGTACGTTTTATTATTTCAAAAGAACTAATATGGAGAAATGATGATAAAATAGTAGAGACTATATTATTACTTATAGATGATGAAGATGAAAGAAAATTGATGAAAATTAGTTTGCAAAATTATTTAGAAAAAAAATCATATTTGAGAAATTATAAGTTGTTGGATAAAATACAGAAGCGTTGTTATGGAGGATAAAAATATCAAAAAGGGTTGGGAAATAAAGAAATTAGGAGAGGTTTGTGAAAGTGACTTAGGAAAGACCTTAAATCAGGCTAAAGATACAGGAAATTTATATCCATATTTATGTGCAATAAATGTTTTATGGGATAAATTTGATTTTTCAACTGTAAAATATACGAGGTTTGAGAAATCTGAATTAGAACGTTATTCTGTAAGAAAAGGAGATTTGCTTATATGTGAAGGAGGTGATATTGGTAGGTCTGCTATATGGGATAAAGAAGAATCGATGCAATATCAAAATGCACTTCATCGTGTTCGTTTTAATGGTTCTATTGAACCAAGATTTTGCTTATTGTATTTTCGTTTTCTTAAAAATAGTGGTATTTTAGATTTGCAATATGGGAAAGGAGTTACAATTAAACATCTTGTAAAAACGTCTTTATTGTCAATTCCTATTCCTATTCCGCCATTATCGGAGCAGGAGAGGATAGTTGGGGAGTTGGATTGTTTGTCGGGGGTGATTGAGAAGAAGAAGGAGCAGTTGAAGGAGTTGGATGCGCTGGCTCAGTCTATTTTTTATGAGATGTTTGGGAATCCTGTGGAGAATGATAGGGGTTGGGAAGTGAAAAGGTTAGGGGAGATAACATCTAAAATAGGTTCGGGTGCAACTCCAAAGGGAGGTAATGAATCTTATAAATTGGAGGGTATTAGTCTTATTAGAAGTCTAAATGTGCATAATAATTTATTTGTATATAAAGATTTAGCACATATAGATATTGAACAGGCTGATTCGTTGAAAAATGTTATAATAGAGAAAGGGGATGTGTTATTAAATATTACAGGGGCATCGGTTGCTCGATGTTGTATTGTGCCTGATAATGTTTTACCTGCAAGGGTTAATCAACATGTTGCTATTATTAGAATGAAAGATATTGTAAGTAATATTTTTATTTGTCATCAATTAATATCTGATGTTTATCAGAAAGAGTTATTAAGTATTGGAAAATCTAATGGAGCAACAAGAGAGGCATTGACTAAAGTGCAATTAGAAAAATTGAATGTGATAATACCTCCACTTTCACTCCAACAAGAATTTGCAGAGAAAATAGAATCCATAGAAAAGCAAAAAGAATTGATACGGAAGTCGATTGAAGAGGTTGAGATGTTGTTTAATAGTAGGATGGAGTATTATTTTGGTTGATGAGGGTGATGACGGTTTTCTTGCTTGCAAGTTGCTTGAGGGTTGCTGTGGAGTAGGGAGAGGCAAGAGTAATTAGTAATTGTATTTCGTTATGAGAAATTTTGATTACATAAAGGATTTAGGATTGAATGATTTGCACCGATTCTGTGCATCGGCAGAAGAGAATCAGGTGAGCAATCCTGACATCAGTGCCATCAATGCAAGAAGAGCATTGGAGTATGTGGTGCGTTCGCTATATGAGATGAAAAATATAGCGGTGGCGGAGCGTGCTTCGTTGTTTGAGTTGGTGGATGGTGAGCCATTCAAAGAGTTTATAGGGGATGATAGGGTGATGATGGCAGTGCATTATGTGAGAAAAGTGGGTAATAATGGAGCGCATGCAGGGAGAGTGTCGAAGAGAGAGGCGTTCTTCTGTCTGTTGAACATCTACAATATAGTGGCATCGGTGTTGTTGAAATTGAAGGTGGTAGATAGCGTGAAACCATTTGATGAATCGCTGTTGCCACGAGTG
>JAGCLI010000258.1 GCA_017647065.1 Bacteroidales bacterium | reverse complement strand
GAGAAGATTCACAGCCTTAAAGGTTGCTTTTATTCCTGCACTATCTCCGTCATATAAAAGCGTAACATTTTTTGTGTATCGCTTGATTAGTCTTATTTGATCTTCGGTTAAGGCTGTTCCGGAAGTTGCTACGACATTTGTTACAGCGTTTTGACTCATCATAACAACGTCCATATTTCCCTCAACCAAGAAACACTCGTCTTGTTTTACGATTTCGTTCTTGGCAAGATGCAATCCGAACAATACTTTGCCTTTTGAGTAAATCAAACTCTCAGGAGAATTTACATATTTGGCCTTTACTTTATCTGTTCTCAAAGTTCGTGCCGAAAAACCTAACACTCTACCCCCTACGTTATAGATAGGAAAACATACTCTGCCACGAAATCTATCGTAAAGACTACCATCGTTTGAGTTTATAAGACTTACGCCAGCACTTACAAGGTCTTCTTTTGTAAAACCTTTCGCTAAGGCTTTTTTTGAAAAGTCATCGCCAGTGTCTTTACAATATCCTATTCCCCAACGCTTGATTGTCTCCTGAGAAAGTTCTCTTTCTCTTAGGTAAGATAGGCCTATGCTCAGTCCTTCATTGTCTGAAAAAAGTGTCTCTTGAAAATACTTCTGTGCGAAGTCGTTTATTTGATATATTCTATCTCTTTCGCTTTGCTGAGCAACTTCTTCTTTGGTTAAGACTTGCTCTTCTATTTGAATTCCATACTTATTGGCCAACCAACGTAAGGCTTCCGGATATGTATAATGCTCGTGCTTCATTAAAAAAGCGACAGAATCCCCTCCTTCACCACATCCGAAACATTTAAATATACCTTTGGCTGGGTTTACGTTGAAAGAAGGTGTTTTCTCATTATGAAAAGGACATAAACCAATGTAATTGACACCTCTTTTGCGAAGTTCAACAAAACTACCGACTACTTCTTCTATTCGAGCAGCGTTAATTATTTTTTCTATGTCCTCTCTTTTTATCATAATTCTTTTGCAAATATACGTTTTTTATTGATTTTGTCGTTATAAACAATTGAATTAAGTAAAAAACTTTTTGTGATGAAGTTGCGAATCTTTAACAAATTAAAATATAATTATTCTTACTTGGCAGTAATAGGCTTTGCGATATTGTATCTCTTGTTTTTGTCAAACAATCCAACTGCCGATTCTTATTCTTATGCTTATTCATCTTTGCATGGCGAAGAGTTATTACGTCCTCATCATCTTTTGTATTGTTGGGTGTGTCGTTTGATTTACTCTCTCTTTGCTTTTACGAATATTGAGCCTATAACGATTTTTCAAACCTTTAATGCACTAATGGCTTGTGGCACTTTACTTGTATTAAGACGAATAATCAAAAGGGTAAATCGTAATGAAAATTTTATTTTTTCAGCAATATTATTTTGTGGGGCTTGCTTTGGATTTATGCGATTTGCAACTGATAATGAAGCATACATACTTCCGTTGTTTTTTTCTATGCTTTCAATCTATTATTTGCAAGTTTTCTTGACGGAAAACACTGTTTTGCGTTTGTTGAAAATGAGTTTATCGATAGTGATTGCTTGTTTGTGTCATCAACTCAGTATTTTGGTTTACATATCTTTATTTATTGGGCTACTATTGAACAAAAGAGGGAAATATGTCTTGTATTTCATTGTTGTAAGCCTAATAATACCGATAGTGTATGCGATTTGTTGCTTTTTAGAAACTAATCAATTGACTTTAAATGCTCTTTTCTCATTTGTTCTTCACGATTACATTCAAGGTTATGCACAATCTCCCGATTTAAAACAAGTATTTTTACTTAGTGCTATCAATTTGATTCGCACGTTCTTACAAGTGCATGGAAATCTCTTTGCTTTTTTAAATTTTTTCTTTGTTT
>JAGCLI010000257.1 GCA_017647065.1 Bacteroidales bacterium | reverse complement strand
TCAAAACTTTTGCTTGGGATGGTACTTATAATGGAAATAAAGTCCCAACAGGAACATACATTTATCGCCTAACATACAAGCGACTTGGTAATACAAGAGTTTATGATACAACAGGAACTATAAATGTTGTACAATAAAAAAAAGAAAAAGCCCGAAATACACTATCGTTTCGGGCTTTACATTTTTTAAGAAGTGAAAAAACAAATAAGAAATTATTTTTTTGTACCCCGCATTGGTGAAAAATATCACAAAGGCTTTAACGGAATACGCACACTTGTAGTAGGAGCCTATCATATCTGCTATGAAAATTGTCCATTCAAAGACCTGTGTTGCGATGTCGATACAGTAAAAGAAATGGACTATAAATGCCCAAAATATAAAGACGCTCCATTTTACGAAAAAGCAGAAGACCAACTTTGTTTGCACAATAGCAATATAATAGAAATAAACTCCTATTGCGAAGACGAAGCTCGCTATCCTGCATATAGCGTATTTACTCACGATATGACAAAGCTACAAGATGGAATCACATCTCAACAAAAATATGACTTTTGGGAAAGCGTTGCTTTTACTAATTTCTTTCAATGTTATTGCCCTTCCGATTTGTTTCCCGAAGAAATAGACATTGAAAAGACTAATAAAAATGCAACAAAAGCCTTTTTAGAAATCTTAGAAGAATTAAAACCTCAATTAATCTATGTTTGGACAAAGCACATAGGAGAAGTAATAGACAAAAATCTGCAAAAATTTCCAGGATTAAAAAAAGAGAATTTTCCTAACAATAACCCTTCATTAAGAATCTATCTCTACTCCTACAATTACTCCATAAATAACGTAGAACTTAAAGATATAGATAATTATCTACAAATAAAATTTCCACAAAAGCAAATAATCCCCTCTGCATACGGAAGAAAAAAGAAAGTAGCATCGCTTAGTCAAGTACTTTTCAACGCAGTGAAAAGAGGCTATCTGCAATTTGACAATGGAGAATTAGTGATTAGCTCTAACATCTTAGGAAAAGAAATAGGCTATATAATAAATCAAATAAAACAACTATACGATTTCAACGATTGGAAACAATTAGATGAAATTATTTCAAAATACAAACAAGACGGCACAAAGGTTAAGACCTTGCGAACAATGCATAAATACAACAACACAGAAGAAAACCAAGGTAAAATAGCCGAATTAGATAAAGATATTTTTGCAACAAATTAGCAACAAACACTTTTCTTTTATTTTTTCTTAGAAAAATAGTTGTACTTTTGACAAAAAAATAATCAAGAGTATGAATAGCAATGTGAAATTCAAGCCTTGGGTAGGAGAAAACTACGAAAAAGGAATTCTTCAAGGCAAAAAGCTAATGATATTAGGAGAAAGCCACTATTGTGCTAACCCTGAAACAGAAGCAACAGAGGATATAACAATCAAAGTTATAGAAGATTTGCTCAATCCTTTAAGTGAACACGAAGGATATAAGAATACCTACACAAAATTTGCAAAATCAGTTGTAGGAGAAGAGCAATTCAATGAAGAAACAAAGAAAGACTTTTGGCAACACGTGATTTTCTACAACTATGTGCAAACTGCAATCAGCGGAGCAAGAATTGCACCGACTGCCGAGCAATTTAAAAACTCTGAACAAGCATTTTTTGAAGTCCTTTCACAATATCAACCCGACCTTATCATCGTTTGGGGCAAGCGATTATACAATCACCTTCCTCAACAAGGCAAACAACTTGCTGACTTACAAATTTCGCAAGGAAAATACTTAGGAGAAAGTAGCGAAGTGTGGAGTTATACAATTGGAAACAAGACAATAGCCCTTCTTCCTATCACTCACCCCTCTGCATCAATGTATGAGCTACAATATCACAAAGACTTGATTCATCAATTCATAGAAAAATATTAAAGATATGCCAATATTTCCAACAGAAACAAAGAAATATCGTTGCAGAGACTGCGGAGAAATTTATTTTCGCAGAGTTCCCTTTTGGGAAAACGATAAAAAATGCCCAAAATGTAGTAGTAAAAAAGCAATAAGACTTCCATTAACACTAAAAGAATGGTGGTTTATTATAAAACATCCTATGCTTTAAAAATTTTAAAAAGTTGTTTTAAACAAAAAATAAAGAACTTTTTCCATCACTTAATGCCAAATGCTTGCGATATTTTCGGCAAACAAAATCTTAATCCGAAATTTTCGATTTATTTGCCCTTAATTAAAAATCACAAAATCAACGACTTAACTTTTAAAAGCCTTGATTTTGTGATTTTTTTCTTTGTTTTAGCCGATTTTTTTCTTGATTTCAGAAAAATATTTCTTGATTTTATTAAATTATTTCTTTGAAAAAAATATTTTTTTCTTTGCTTTTTTTCATCTTTTCAAAGATTTCTCTCACCAAAGTCATAATTCACCAAAAAATTACCCTAATTTTCGTCAATTTTTCGCAAAAAATTTCACAAAAATCTCAAAATGAAATTTTCTTAAAATAAAGATTTTTATCTGCTAACTTTAAGTTAAAATATTAATAGTTTGTGTAAGATTTTTTTGTGCTTTTAAAAATTTATTATACCTTTGCTTTTGGAAAATAAAACAAAGAGATAAAAATATAGAACAAAGAAAATAGAAATTAAAGATAGATAAAAGGCGTTTTTGCTTGTACTTTATAGGTGTGAAACTTGGAACATTTCATGCAATCCGTTAAAAGTAAGGCAGTAAACGCTCACGTGTAATATCGTGAGCTTTACTTATTTGACGGATTAGGTAGTTCCAAGACCTCACACTTAGAATAAGAAAAAGTTCACGATTTTTTTGTACCCTATTGTCAGATAAAAATCGCCGTTTTGCAACATTTTTGCAACAAATTACTTCGCCTCATTGAGATTATAAGCAAAGATAGTACTTTTGAATTGAGAAATAAGAAATAGTTTTAACATAAAAATTAAAAAAATCATGGCAAAGTTTAACAGCGAACAATTAGATGATTTGCTATATCAATTAAAAGATTGGTGGGACGTAGCAAAAGAAAAAATTAATGTTGATACAGAAGAATTGAAACAAAGAATCAAAGATGAAGTAATGCCGGAATGGGATAAGGCAAAGCAAGAAATGATGGAGTGTTATCAACAAGCGAAGGCAGATTTCTTAAAGAAAATCAGCGTAACTTCAAAAGATAATATGACAGTTTATGAAGTAGATACCTTGACTTCAAGAGAAATGCTTCAATATGCAAAAAATCATATTGTAAAAGGAGCAAATATGGTTGCAGCCTTTAAACAACAAGGTGTAATCAATGAAAAAGAAGTAGCCTTTGTTTATCTTTCTTATGGAAAAGGAAGAGAATTGTTAGCAGATGAAAACAATCATTATGTAATCATTAAAGCCAAACAATTAGAACAAGATGTATTGAATTTATTTGTTGAATCAGATTTAGTAATATTAACCTAAAAAACAATAAAATTATGGGACTAATTTCAGGAATAGTAGAATTAATTAAGCAAGCTATAAGTTGGATAAAAAAAGTATTTCAATACGTTATCAATGGTATATTTAACTTTCTTGCACATTGTGTAAATTGGTTTAAAAGTTTAAAATTAGATAAAAATAGACACGTACCATTTGTTGCAAACGGCAATCAATTTAAAGAAATGTTACAAAAAGCACCTACAAAGAACGTAGGAATTTTTGAAGGTGTTTATGATGAAGCAACAGACGAAATTGTAGAAAACAGATTCATTGAAGCAGATGCCTTAGATCCAAAAACACGTGAAGTTTTAGGTGATGAGGATTTAGTGGTATTAAGTTAAAAAAAGAAAAGAAATGAATACATATTTAATAATAGGAATTGCAGTTGTTGTAGTTGCAGTAATAGCCTTATTAGTCTTTAAGAAAAAACCGACACTTTTAGAATCAATTAAAAAAGCCTTTAAGAAAGAGTGGAAAATAGAATTTGAAACTGTTTCAATTGAAGGTTGCTTAAATTTTTTAGAAGTTGTAAATTGGTTTAAAACCTTAAAATTAGACAAAAACAAACACGTGCCATTTGTAGCAAAAGCATCAGCAATGAAAGATGTGTTGTCAATTCAGCCAACAAAAAAAGAATCTTTATTTATCGGCGTTTACGATGAAGAAAAAGAGGAAATCGTTCATGCAAAACTTATAGAAGCCGATGAATTAGACGCAAAGACACGCGAAGTTTTAGGAAATGAAGATTTAATAGTATTAAATTAAAAATAAAATTATGTGGGGATCAATTTTTAAACTCCTTTTAGGAGCCGCAGCAATAGGTTTAACGGTTTATGCTGGTGTAAAAATATATAAAAAGATAACAGCAAAACAAATTGCAGAAGAAGTCGCAAGAAAATCCAAAGAAGCATTCTATGCAAAAATAAAAGAAAAAAAACGAGATGCTGTTAAAGTTGGTATATATGATGTAAATGAAAATGAAATAGCAGAAATGCCCATTGAATCTGACGAGGGAGTAGATTCTTCTTTAAGAGTAGGACAAATAATTCCTATAAATTATTAAACAATTCATTATGAAATATCTTATAAATAAAGAAACACTATCGGAACAACAAGTTTTGTATATTGAAAACTTAGAGGGAGGGTTGATAACTTTCCTTCAAGGAAAAATAAACAATTATCCTAATCTTACAATTCTTCCAAAATGGGAAGTAAAAGAGCGTAACGGAGAGTTTATTAACATAGATCATAATGCAAGTTTTGATTTAGATGGTAGTTTTGCTTTATTAAATTCTGCGGAAAGTTATTTAGATAGCAAGGCGAGCATAGAACTTTCCGATTGTTCTTTATTTCTGAATTTGACTTTCAATAAAAAAGAAAACAAAGTTCAAGAAAACTCCGAGACAAAGGCTGAAAATTCTAATTCAAACGATGGTTTGCCTACATTTTTGCCTATAAATCCTCGATATGATTTTGAGCAAATAATAATGGATAAAGAGATTAAGAAAACAATCTTTGATGCCTTAAATGTAATTGAAAACAAGGAGTTGATATATAAGGTATGGGGATTTGAGAAAGTAGATAGCAAGCCAAGAAGTGTGTTGAATTTCTTCGGCCCTCCTGGTACGGGAAAAACAATGTGTGCTCACGCAATAGCAAAACATTTATCAAAACCATTATTGGCATTGAATTATTCCGAAATAGAATCAAAATATGTTGGCGATGCACCGAAAAATTTGAAAAAAGCTTTTGAAACAGCAAAGGAATTAGACGCTGTGATGTTTTTTGATGAAGCAGATTCTTTTCTTGGCAAGAGAATAGAAAATGTTAGTCAAGGTGCAGAACAAGCATTGAACTCTTTGCGTAGTCAAATGCTGATTTTGCTTGAAGATTTTGAAGGAGTGGTTTTGTTTGCTACGAATTTGGTAACTAATTTCGATAAAGCGTTTAATTCTCGTATATTAGCAAATATAAAACTCGACTTACCAAATAAAGAAGCAAGGGCAGAAATAATAAAAGTCTCCCTTCCTCCATTTTTACCAATAGAAAAACCTTTCACAGATGAAGAAATCTTAGAGATAAGCGAAATAATAGATGGCTTTTCTGGTAGAGAGATTAAAAATGCAATACTTTCAATGTTGTTAAAAAAAGCAGGAGAATATGGAAAAGATGCAATTTTTGTTATCGATGACCTAAAAGATGCAATGACTGCAAAGAAAGAAGAAATAGAAAAACTTAAAGCAGAGGAAAATGAACGCTTAAAGCTAAAAATTTCTACAAAACTGAAAGAAAAGGCAATGGAAGAAAGCGAAATGTCAAAGCAAAAAGGAAATCAAAAATCAAGAAAAAGAAATAAAAAGTAGAACTTATCGTTTTTAATCTATGAAGTTATCAATTACATATAAGGAAATAGAAAATAAAGTAAAAGATTTGACAAAGGTAAGTTTGTCTTTGAGCAAGGTAAATGAAAATACTTTAAACGTAAAGTACTCTTCGGGAATGATGTTTTTACCAAACATAGAAATATCTTTGATAATAACAGCGATATATTCTAATAAAATAGAACTTACTTATAGTTGTAAACCTCTTATGGAAATTGCTGTGGAAAAACTATTGCCAAAACTAATTTCCAACCTACCAAAAGGAGTTATTGAAATAGAGAATAAAACGATAAAAGTTGATTTAGAAGAAATAGAACAAGCAAAAAAAGTTCTAAAATTCCTCTCGCTATCAGATATTGTAATAAATGATGAAATAATTGAAGTTTTTGCAGAAGTAAAATAAGAAAAACGAGTAAAAATAGAGACTTTTGCTAAAAATCTTCTATTTTTACTTTCATTTCTTTAAAAATTCTCAAAAAATAATTTCATTTATAATCAGGCAGTTATGAGAATTAGGTAAAAAAAATAGTAAAAAATATTTGGTAATAAAGAAAAAGGTAGTACTTTTGCAATCCCAAAACGGACGGAACGAGGCGAGTGAGTAGAGAAGAATAGAGAGTCGTTGAGGGAAAAAGAAATGATCTTTGAAACAATAGGAACCAAGGTAGCGGACAAATACTAGAAAGTATTTGTACCTAGAGTAAGG
>JAGCLI010000256.1 GCA_017647065.1 Bacteroidales bacterium | reverse complement strand
TTCCATGTGATTTCTGCTGAGGTTTCTGTTATGTTGCTTGCAGAAAGGTTAGTTGGTGCATCACATGGCTGAGGTTCTTCAGGGTCTGTTCCGCCTTGTCCTTCTTCTGCGTCATAAACTTGAACAGCATCGATTGAAGCACCCCAAGCATCTGCTCCTATTGCTTTAAATGCTATTTGATATACGTCAGTTGGTGAAGGTAGTGCTACAGAATCTAATAACCAAGTTTCATTTGCAGTTGTATAAGACTTCAATGTTACCCAATCTGATTCAGGACTTGCTTTATATTCTACTATTATTTGTTCTGCATTTCCATTATACGCTGGATTTGCTACAACATATTTCAAGTAAGGATTATTCATTGAAGATAAATCCATTATAGGAGAGATTAATCTTGCTTCTCCTGTAAAATAATTAATTTTTGCACATTGCGAACCTTCATAAGGATAGTTTCCATACGCTCCATCTATGTTAATATTCCAATTATAAGATCCTGAAATTTGTTGAGTTGACCAACAAAGATCTTGGAAATTATATGAATTATTGAATCCTTCAAAATAAGGGAATGTTTCTATTGTTGAACAAGCTGTTCTGAATGATATTGTAGTTGATGGTGTTGATAATTCTCCGCCACAATCTGTCATAACATAAGCAGTGTAGTCTGTCATTGGAGTAAGATCTGTGAGTGTAAAAGGAAGTTCTGATACTTCTAGTTCTGTATATTCTGTTTCAGAAGCTGATTTGTAATATAAGAACCATGAAGAAGCATCTGCTACATCCCAATTCAATACTGCAGCATCTTCTGTTGTTCCTGAACAAGTAACATTCATAGGAGAAGCACAGTCACTTCCAGCTATTGAAATATTATCAATAGCTCCTGGTATTCCTGTTCCAGATGATCCGTCATTGTACCAATAGAATACTAATTGTTTTGTTGTGTTTGACAATAGTGGAGAAGAATAACTTGCTGTAGTCCACTCTGTAACATTGGCAGCTCTATTTAGTATTACCGCTCCTGAAGGTGGAACTGATAAATTTGTAAGGTCTGTACCCATATCACACAATACTACTGATAAATAGTCGTATGGATTACCATAAGAAGAAGATTCTCCGCCTGATTTGTATTGGAATGAAATTGAATATTCTGCTGCATCACCAAATACTATAGGCATAACGACCCATCTTCTTGAAGTATTTTGTTGAGTTGCATAAGCATATGTTGAATTGTCGTTTGAAATATACAAAGAAGATAATTCTTCATCTTCATTTTCTGGATTAACAACACCTGTACCTGAACCTATTATCCATTGATTTATTCCTGATTCATTTCCATGGAATTCAGCTCCGAATGGATTGCCTTCTAAATCTTGGAAATCTTGGAAATAAGGGAATTCAGTAACAGGAAGGGCTGTTGTTCTGAATGTGAATACTGATGTTTGCGAATAATTATCATCTGTTCCGCAATCTGCTTGTATGTAAAAATTATATATAGTTGATTGAGTTAATTCTGAAAGTACTATACTTTGGTCTGTCGTTACTATTTCTATATATTCTTCATCTGTTGATGCTTTGTAGTAAACCAACCATTGAGTATGCGTTTCATCTTCATCAACCCAAGAAATAGTTGCTTCTGTATCTGTTATTTCTGTGATTGTTACACTTGAGGATTGAGGAGCTGGACAATCAGGAATTGGCTCTACTGTAAAATCATCTAAGTTCCATGATTCTGATGCATTTGCTGCTACATATTTCAATGCCATTCTTGCAGTTTCTGCTTCTATGTCTGCGTATGAATATGGGCCAACTTTAACAGATGATGCTCTACTTAAACCTGCTTGTGGTAATACTACTGTCGCTAAAGAAACAAATGAAGTAGTATCTGTTGGATCAGTTACATATCCAACCTCAAACGTTCCTGCTCCTTCAACTGTTGAAGCCGTTGTGTTTGCATAAAATGATAATTGTTGAGTAGTAATATCTTCCGCAAATTCAGGTAATAATAAGAAACCATTACCTTTAAATTCTAAGGTTACTTGTCCTGAATGTGCTGAACCCGCATATCCTTCATGATAAATACGAGGGAATGTTCCATTGTACGCACCTCCTGTTGACTGAAGTACAGACCAGCAACTAAACATCAAGTTTGCTGCTGCTTGATTTCCAAGTACACTTTCAAAATCTTCAAACCAAACTACATCTTCTATTGGTGCACATTCTGTTGTAAATGTAACAACATTTGAATATTGGCTAAGTTCTTCATCTTCACATACGGATTGAACTCTTGCTTTGTACGTTGTTGCAGGTTCTAAATCTGTTAAAGTAAATGATGTTTCTGTAACTTGTGAAACTATTGCATTTTCCCAATCTTGATTTGATTGAACAACTTCAAGATTGTATTCAATAGATGTTTCACCTGCTATTTCCCAAGAAATAGTTGCACCATCTGTTGTTGTGGCAGAGACAGAAACGTTTGCAGGTGTATAACAAAACTCTGCTCCTATTGGAATCATATCAAACTTTGTCACAGGAACATACGACCCTGTTGCGTAAGGCGAAGGAGGAATATTAATATTATATTCCTCTGCATCTGCTCTCTTATAAACAGAACTGCCTATTCCTTCTGCTTTCTTAAAAGTATGACCATCTTGATAAGATGTTCCATCTCTTATAACTGCAACAAGTAAATTACCTTCTCCTGTATATTCAAAAGGATTAGTAAAATTGTAGGTTACAACTCCATTAACAAGATTTATAGGACCTTCAAAAACTTGAACAAAATCTGTCCCAGGTAAGAAAGTAGTAATAGATGATTCTGTTACCTCTTTCATATAAATCTTAACAATTCCGTTATTGTAAGCAGAAGCTGTGTGATAATAACTTATGCCAATAATTTGTCCTGGTTCTAAATTATCAGCAGGATAAATAGACTGAGAATAACTGTTTTGATAATAGCACTCCATCGGTACAGAACCCGATGTTGTTGCTGTGTTTGTGTCGCCGACAATAATTGTTGTCTGAGCCGACAATTGCATAGCGAATATTATCGTCATAACAAAAAGTAATAATTTTTTCATACTTTAATTTATTGGTTTATACTAAAATTTATCGTTTTTCAAAGTGTCAAATTTAAAACTTTTTTTCCAATCAACAAATTTTTAAAAAGAAAAAATCTGAGAAAAAATCTAAGAAAGCAAAGAAATAATTTAATAAAACAAAGAAATATTTTTCTAAATCAAAGAAAAAAAAGAGCGACTCTTTTGTTTGAGTCGCTCTTTTGAGTTATTGATTTGTTAAATGTTATTCAACTATCAATTTTTGTGTACTAACTACATTGTCTGTTATGATTCTAATGTAGTAAACTCCGCTTGACA
>JAGCLI010000255.1 GCA_017647065.1 Bacteroidales bacterium | reverse complement strand
TCAATAGGAAAGCTAAGGATTTTACCATTTGCCTCAGAAGAAATCGTTATTTCTCTTGCCTCAAATGTGCCTTGTGCGTCAAATTTATTAGTTTTGTTGCAAGAAATCAAGCATAATCCTGCAATGATATAAATAATCTTTTTCATAATTCTTATTGATTAAGGGTTTGTTTAATTTTATAAATGTTTTGTAATAATTCTATTTCGTGTTGGCTACGGTTGATAAGACTTGAAGCCTCTTGGTTAATCTTTTCTAAAAGCTCTGTGGCGTCTATCAATCCGTTTTCCATCTTTGACTCTGCCGCAATGCGTATTGAACGGCGTAATTCAATAATTTTGTCATCTTCTTTCAAGGCTTGTTGCAAGCGTTCTATTTCTGAATTGTTTTTTGCGAGCTGTAGATGTGTGTTAAACAAGAAAACATCTTTTTGAACTTCGATTTGTTGTTCGGCAACGGATATTTTGTTAAGTGAGTTTTTCTTTGTGTAAAATCCACCTAAGTTCCAGCTTAGCCTTACGCCACCAATAGCATTCAATGTGGGATTTGGCTCTATCATTGCTTGAAACATATCTAATCCGGGGTAACCATAGTAAAATTGTCCGAATAAAGAAAAGCGTGGCATCAAGGAAGAATTTATTGCTTTGCGTTGTGCAGATAGCTTTTCTTTTTGTGCTTCAAATAATTGCAACTCTGCACGCTTTGAAGTTTGATTTGCAATTTGTATCATCGTAGGGCGTTGTAGCTTTTCATCTTTTAGGCTTTGTCCAATAAAGATTTCAAGCATCTGTCTATACGATTTAAGAGAGGATTTTATTTGTTCAAGATTTTGTTTCGCTGTTAAAACCTCTACTTCTATCGCATCAACATCGGATTGCATTGCTATATCATTCTTTTGATAAACCCTCATGCGACTAAGATTGCTTTCCAAAACCTCAATCAAGTTTTCGGTCTGAGCCTTTCTTTCTTCTAAAAGCAATATTCCAAAGTAAATGTCATTAATCCTTGATTGCAAGTCGTATAAAGCAATTTCATTTTGTTTTCTTTCAGCCTTTGCATCAGCCTTTGCTATATCAAGATTTGCTTTTGTATAGCCTCCGTCCCAAATGTTTTGATTTACATCTATTGCGGCTTTGTATTGTAGTTTGTCAATCCCAAGCATATCTATTCCATTCATAGCAAGAAAAGCATCAAAGACTTCGGGGTAAGTAGGGCTTGCCGATTGATAAGTTGCTTGTGCAGAAATGTTGATTTGAGGAGCCCATGCCATAAGAGCATTCTTTATGTTATATTGCTCGCTTTTGTCAATCAATTCATAACGTTTTATTTCGGGATAGTTTTCCTTTGCAAGCCTATGGCATTCTTCAAGAGTTTGACTATGAAGTTGCAGACCGAGCAAAACAAAACCTAAGGTGATTATTCTTTTCATAGGATTATAATTTTTGTAGTCGTTTCATAATTATCTTTATATTCTCTTTCTTTCTCTCGTTCTTGAATTTAGCAATATCTTCCTCTGTTGTCAAATTCATAATGTTGGAAATGTAATTGCTCATTAAGGATGGGAAAATATTTATCGTAAGGATGGTTTGAAATAACATAATTACATTGATATATTCTATTTCATTCCTTTTTGCAGCTTGGTCAATTTCCTCTTGCAATTCTTGACTTACATCGAATAGTTCTTGCAGTTGATTTTTAAGTATTTGACAGCGCTCTTTGCTTGGAAGAATTTCGTTAATTAAAAACCTTACAAGGTCTTCGTTTTCGCAAACAAAATCAAAGTGTCTGCTGATTGCCTGTTCCAATCTTTCCAATAAAGGTAGGCTTGCATCTCCAAAAATATACAACATCAAGGGTTTGATTTCTTGAATTTTCTTTGATATGAAAGTTTCGAAAAGTTGTTCCTTTGTACGAAAGTAATAGTGCAACATTGCGTGAGTTACACCCGCTGATTTGGCAATAGATGTTGTTCTTGCACCATCATATCCTTTGGAAAGAAACTCTTCTTCTGCTGCATTAAGAATTTGTTGTTCTGATGTTTGCATATAGCTTTTCTTTCTTTAACAGTATGGTTTAACAATTTTGTTAATGCAAAATTAAATAAAAAAATCAAAATAACAAGTCAAAGAAAAAGAAAATTTTTTCTTAGCTTTATTTTTTTCTTTCTTAGCTTTAGAAAATTTTTTCTTAGGAAAAAAATAAAGGGTGAAAGAATCGACTTTCACCCTTTGTTGTTATAGCGTTTCTTTAGGCTTATTTCACAATTACTTTTGAGGTATAAAGGTTTTGATTGTTCATCACCTTAACAAGGTAGCAGCCTTTTTGCAATTCGGAAAGGTCGATTTGCTTTGAGTTGCTTACATTGTCGCTCATCACAATGCGTCCTGCCATATCTACAATCTCCATTTGATGTGTGCCTTCTGCCAAACCTGACAATACGATTATGTTTTCAGTTGGGTTAGGGGTGATTGTAAGAGGTAGTTGTTCTACATCTGCCAAGCCGACTCCCTCATCTATGCCTACGTAATTGTATTCATAATCGCATACATATTGCAAAACGAAATCCACATCAAGTGCCCAATATTCTTCAAGTGTATAGATATTTTTGTTGTTGAATGTTTCAGGACGTGTCATTTCAGGAGTCCATGGCATAAGTGTTTCTTCTAAAAGACGGTTGTCGTAGGTGAAGATAGAGCGTTCTGTTTCGTTTTCATCAGCATCATAAGCGTGCATTTCGGTACAATTACCTACTTCGTTGTAGGTGTAAGTTCTTGTGCCATAAAGTCCCCAATCTGATATGCCATCGTAAGTTTCGTAAGTGATAAGAGTCAAGTTGCCTGAATTATTATATGTATAGCTCATTCTTTCTGCTGGTTCAAATTCGCCTGATTGAGAGAATGGATTGCTATAACTCCAAGTCTCTGTTGCTAAAAGACCATTTTCATATTCGTAATCAACGGTTTGATAAACCATATCACCCATAGTCAATTCTGTGTGTATGATTTGACCTGCTTCATTGTAGGTGTAGTCATAGGTTCCGCCCAATTCAAATATTCCACCAAAGTTGTTGTAATTTGAACGAGAGGCAATCAAACCTTGTGCATTGTAGGTGTATTCTATAAAATAGACGTTAGTCCAACTCGCACCCATTTTTTGATAGCCGTCAAGGCGTACCAATTGGTTTTGTTCGTTGTAACGAATAGAATCTATCAATTCATATTCGGAAGGAACAAGCTCATGCACTGCAACTAAACGACGATAAGCGTCATAATGATATTCACAAGTTATGTAAAGGTCATCTGTATTGTAAGATGCCAAACGATAATTGTAATCGGCGCTTTTTGCCATCTTTTCGGCAGGACGGAAATTCAATTGCTTATCAAATTTTCCCTTATGAGAATATCTTTGAGATAAATCTTGTTGTGCAAAAGCCGATATGCCAATCACACAACACAAAACAAATGATAAAACTTTTTTCATACTACTTCTTTATTTTAAGTTTATGGTACAAAGATATTAAAAAAATCGAGAGTTGATTGAAAACTCCCGATTTTTTTCTTATTTTCCTCTTGTTTTATTTTAGACTATTCAGCCCAAGCTACTACAAGATTTCTGTCGCCGTATGCGTCATCTACTCTTGATGCACATGGCCAATATTTGTCATCGTGTTCAAGAGGGAAGGCTGCCATTTGACGAGTGTATGGTCTATCCCATGTATCTGCACATACAACTTGCATTGTGTGTGGAGCGTTCATGATTAAGTTGTTTTGCTTGTCTGCTTTTCC
>JAGCLI010000254.1 GCA_017647065.1 Bacteroidales bacterium | reverse complement strand
TTGTTAGGAAAGCAGCATCCCAAAATTTTCCTGTAAAAAACTCCGTAGATTTCTCTACGGAGTCTTTATTTTATACAAAAAGATTAATAAATGCTTTATAACCCTCAAGTTTTGTGTTCATTTCCTCTTTGCTTCCCAAGACCAGAACGTCCATTGTCAAGATTTCAACAGACTTATTCCGTTGTTCTATAACCGAATAGCCGAGAATGTTTGTTCCGGGGTCGATTCCGAGTATTCTTCTTTCTTTTGCAAATTGTGTCATCTCTTTTGTGTGAAGCTTTGTATTAAAACGACTTGCAAAGATAGTGATAAAAATAATTCGTACAATTTTCTGTTCTATTGAAACAGTGTTTCAGCGGGACGAAACGCTGTTTCAGTAGAATAAAACTGCGTTTTAATTTCTTGAAACTGCGTTTTGTTTTTAACAAAATCGATAGTCCGTTTTTGGAAATTCAATAATAAGTCGTATATTTGCAAGTTCAAAAACAAGAAACAAAAATTAAGTAATAACAAAAAAACAAAAAAAAGAGATGTTTAAAGGACACCCAAAAGGGCTTATTTCGGCAGCCCTAAGTAATATGGGAGAGCGTTTCGGCTACTATATTATGAATGCCGTTTTAGTATTGTTCCTATGCTCAAAATTTGGTTTGAGCGATGCAACAGCAGCAATTATCTATTCTTGCTTCTATTGCGGAATTTACATTCTTAGTTTGGTCGGTGGTATAATCGCAGACAGAACACAAAATTACAAAGGAACAATCCAAGCAGGTTTGGTTACAATGGCAGCAGGTTACGTTTTGTTGGCTATTCCTATTACAGCTACTGACGTAAACACAAGCTGGTTATTGCCATTAACTTGTTTCGCTTTGTTGATGATTGCGTTTGGTAACGGTTTATTCAAAGGAAACTTGCAAGCAATCGTTGGTCAGATGTATGATAACTTCGAAGCAGAAGAGGCTAAAAAAGGAGAAGAAGCTCTTAAACTTGCAAAAGACAAGAGAGACTCAGGATTCCAAATTTTCTATGTGTTCATTAACGTAGGAGGTTTGATTGCTCCGTTCGTAGCTCCGCTTATCAGATCATGGTGGTTGAAAGTTAATGGATTTATCTACAATGCTAAACTTCCTGCTCTTTGCCACGAACAATTGAATGGTACATTGGCAGGAGATAAATTGACTAACTACAACGAATTGTCTGCACAAGCAGTTACTAATGCAGGTGCTGCATTCGAACCAACTCAATACTTGGAAGTTTTCAACCAAGGAGTACACTTCTCTTTCATTGCATCAGTTCTTGCAATGGTGATTTCATTGACAATATTCCTTTGCACTAAGAAAGGTCTTCCTACACCTGCTAAAAAGGCTGCAACAGAATCAGTTGGTTATACAGCAGAAGAAAAACTTGCAATGGCAAAAGAAATCAAACAACGTTTGTATGCTTTGTTCGCAGTGTTGGGAATAGCAATATTCTTCTGGTTCTCATTCCACCAAAACGGAGCTTCATTCTCATTGTTCGCAAGAGACTTTATGGATACTTCTAAAGTAGCACCAGAATTCTTGCAAGCGATCAATCCATTCTTCGTTATAGTTTTGACTCCTATTATTATGGGATTCTTTGCTATGTTGGCAAGAAAAGGAAAACCTGTTTCAACTCCAAGAAAGATTGCTATAGGTATGGGATTAGCAGCATTGGCTTATATATTCCTTGCTATCTTCTCTTACATTATGGGTTATCCATCAGCAACTGATTATCTTGCATTGCCTGTTGAAGCTCAAGAAGAAACAAGAGCGGGAGTTTGGGTATTCTTTGTAACATATTTCTTCTTAACAGTTGCAGAGTTATT
>JAGCLI010000253.1 GCA_017647065.1 Bacteroidales bacterium | reverse complement strand
TAACAGGAGCAATCATGTTTTCTGGTTTTAGTATTGTATCTAAGTCTTCTTTTGAAAGAATGTCGTGTTCTAATACTAAATCATAAACTCCTTTTCCTGTAGCCATTGCTTCTTTTGCTATCTTTGTTGAGTTTTTGTATCCGATGATTGGGTTTAATGCAGTTACAATTCCTATTGAACCTTTAACTTGACGTTCGCAATTTTCTGCATCTGCTTTTATTCCATCAATACATAATGTTCTCAATGTATCAAATCCGTTTGTTAATAGGTTGATTGATTCGAATAAACAATATACTAATACAGGTTCCATAACGTTCAATTCTAATTGTGCGTTTTCTGCTGCAAGCATTACTGCTGTATCGTTACCTATTACTTTATAGCAAAGTTGGTTCATTACTTCTGGTATTACAGGATTTACTTTTCCTGGCATGATTGATGAACCTGGTTGCATTTCTGGTAAGAATAATTCGTGGATTCCGCATCTTGGTCCTGAACCCATCAAACGTAAGTCGTTGCAAATCTTGATTGCTTTTAATGAAATACGTTTTAATTCTGATGAGTAGCCAACTAAAACTGATGTATCAGATGTTACTTCTACTAAGTCTTCTGCTAATGTTACGTTCCAGCCTGTTATTTCTCTTAATGCTTCTGTACAAAGTTTGCTATAACCAGGTTCTGAACAGATTCCTGTACCTATTGCTGTTGCTCCCATGTTAATGCATAATAATTCTTCTGCTGCATTGTTTAGGTTAGCGATTTCTCTTCTTAATAGGTTAGCAAATCCTTTGAAAGTTTGTCCTAATGTCATAGGAACTCCGTCTTGCAATTGTGTTCTTCCCATTTTTATAATTTGAGAGAACTCTTCTGCTTTTTTATCTAATGAAGCAACTATTTGAGTCATTGCTTCTACAAGTTTTTTGTTTTCTAAGTATAATCCAAAGTGGAATGCTGTTGGGTAAGCGTCATTTGTAGATTGAGAAGCGTTTAAGTGGTCGTTTGGAGAACAGAATTCGTATTGTCCGTGTTCTTTTCCCATTATTTCCAATGCACGATTTGCAAGTACTTCGTTAGCGTTCATATTAACAGTTGTACCAGCTCCTCCTTGAATCATATCTGATAAGAAAAATTCGTGGTGTTTTCCTTCGTATAATTCATCGCATGCTTGTGATATTGCTTTGAATTGTTCGTCTGTTAATTTACCTTGTTTGTGGTTTGCTATTGCTGCTCCTTTTTTTGTCAAAGCCATTCCTTTGATAAAGTTAGGATAATCGTTCATTAACTTACCTGAGATTTTAAAGTTTTCAAAACCTCTTACTGATTGCACGCCATATAATGCTTCTACTGGTATTTCTCTTGTTCCAATAAGGTCTGTTTCTTGGCGTGTCTTGCCTGAATATTTTGTTGTATCAACCATTTTGATTATTTATTTGTTAATAATTTTTTAAATTCTTGCTAAAAATAAAGTGCAAAAGTACGAAAGTTTTTTAATATCCTAATATTTTTAGCATTGATTTATGGCTTTGTTCTTTTGCAAAAAGCTTTGTGTACCATTCGCCATTCTCATCTTTATCTAAAATAATGTGTTTTGGTTGTGGTATTAAGCAATGTTGTATTCCTCCATAGCCTGCAAGAGATTCTTGATATGCTCCTGTGTGGAAAAAGCCAATATATAAAGGTTCTTCTTCGTCATTAGAGTATTTTGGTAAGAATACTGCATTGGAATGCACCTCTGCTGAATAGTAATCTTGTGAATCGCAAGTCAATCCTCCGAGAAATACTCTTTGATATTCATTATCCCATTTGTTTATTGGTAGAAGAATGAATCTTTGTCCTATACCCCATGTGTCAGGAAGTGTAGTTATAAACGAAGAATCTATCATATACCATAATTCTTTATCGTTTTGACGTTTTTGATCTATGATACTATATAATATACAACCAGCTTCTCCAACTGTAAAGGAGCCAAATTCTGTGAATATATTAGGTTCTTGTACTCCGTTTTTGTTGCAGATATCTTTTATTTGAGCAAGTATTTCTTCTGCCATGTATTCATAGTCATATTCAAAACCTAAGGAATTTTTAATAGGGAATCCTCCTCCGATGTCTAAGGAATCTAAATCTGGACATACTTTTTTTAATTCACAATATACGTTTACGCATTTTTGTAGTTCATTCCAGTAATATGCAGAGTCTTTTATACCTGTGTTGATAAAGAAGTGTAGCATTTTTAACTTGTATTTAGGATTGTTTGCTATCTTTTCTTTGTAGAAATCTACTATACAATTATAGCGAATGCCAAGTCGAGATGTATAAAAGTCAAACATAGGTTCTTCTTCCGAAGCAATACGGATTCCAACGTTACAAGGACAATCTACAATTGTATTCATAGCGTCTAATTCCTCCATGTTATCAATAATAGGTATTACATTGGTAAAACCATTTCTTATTAACTCGGCAATATTCTCAATGTATTGAGGACGTTTAAATCCATTACATAATATATATTGTTCCTTGCCAACTTTTCCTTGTTCATATAATTCGTTAATTATATTTATGTCAAATGCAGATGAGGTTTCAAGATGAACATCGTTTTTAATAACTTCATCTAAAACAAAAGAAAAGTGAGAAGACTTTGTACAATAGCAATAATTGTATGTTCCATTATAATCAGTCTTTGCAATAGCAACATTAAATAGTCGTTTAGCTCGTTGAATTTGCGAAGTAATTTTTGGCAAGAAAGTAATCTTTAAAGGAGTGCCATATTGTTTGATTATATCCATTAAAGGTATATCGTGAAATAATAATTCATTTTCTTCTGTTTTGAACTCTTCTTGTGGGAACTCAAAAGTTTGTTCAATTAAATCATTATACTTATTCTTCATTTCTTGAATCTTTTTAAATTACGTTGTTAAAAAAAATATAATCTAACTAAGTTGGTTTGTAAATTTTGTGCAAAAGTAAACAATTCATTTATAGTTACCTATTTTTTTCTTATAAAAATAATAATTTATCAATAAAATATTTCTAATTTTGCATCCTAAATAATAAATATTGATAAATAATGAAGAGATTATTTTGTTTGACAAGTGTTATGCTTTTTACCTTGATAACATTTGTCGCTTGTTCGCAAAAAGAAGTAAAGGTTTCTGCAAGTAGTTTGAAAAATGTGACAGATTCAGCCTCATATATAATGGGCTATACTCAAGCAATGCAAATGAAAGTCCAAGGAGTGGAAATAAATCCTGAGGTTTTTGCAACAGCAATTCAACAAGTATTGAGTGGAGATACAACCTCTCTATTAACACAAGAGCAGATGCAAAAAACAATGCAGTCTTATCAAGAGATGATGATGCAAAAACAAATGGCCGAATTAAACAAAATAGCAGAGCCAAACAGAAAAGCAGCTGAAGCATTTCTTGCTAAAAATAAAGAAGAAAAAGATGTTGTAACCACAACAAGTGGGTTGCAATATAGAATAGAAAAAGAAGGTAAAGGAATAAAACCAGCAAATGTTGATGATAGAGTAAGATTTAATTATTCTTTAACAGCGTTGAATATAGACGGAACATTT
The DNA here is from genome assembly GCA_017647065.1 of Bacteroidales bacterium. Classification (GTDB taxonomy): domain Bacteria; phylum Bacteroidota; class Bacteroidia; order Bacteroidales; family P3; genus Onthomorpha. The sequence continues at coordinate 128 of JAGCLI010000253.1, read as the reverse complement.
TCTTCTCCAATAGAAAATACTTTTGAAAGAGAGGGCGATCCTACTATTTCTGTGTTAAATGGATTGATTCCAGGTATTGTTGAAGGATTTTGTTTGATGAATCAAGGCTCTATTTATGAATTTTGGAT
>JAGCLI010000252.1 GCA_017647065.1 Bacteroidales bacterium | reverse complement strand
TAGAAATACACGTAGATTCTAAGGGAATAAAATTGAAACATATATAATAAAGATTACGTATTTTATTAAAACAAGAAAACAATTTGTGATATGAAGAAAATATTTTTGTTAATTTCAACAGCCTTTCTAATGTTTAGTTGTGGCTCCTCTGATAAAGGAGAAGTCATAGGCGTACAAGAAAGACCAGATTTCTTAGATATGCAACCGTATGGAATGGTTGACGTACCTCAAGGAAGCTTCTTAATGGGATCTTCAGATGAAGATGTTTACAAACTTTATGATTGGCAACCTAGAACTGTACAGGTGCAATCTTTTTGGATGGATGAAACCGAAATTACAAACAACGAGTATCGTCAGTTTGTGTATTGGGTAAGAGACTCAATTGCGTATAAATTATTGGGTGAAGATTTTGCTGAAACTTATTTGATTGAGGCAGATCAATGGGGTGAAGAATTGGAAACGCCAATAATTAATTGGAGTAAGAAGATAGATTGGACGTTAGAAAATGCAGATGAAAGAGAAGCATTAGCAGAATTGTTTGTTCCTGTTGATGAAAGATATTATGGCGCTATGCAAATAGATGCAAAAAGATTGAATTACGAATATTATTGGATAGATCTTAGAGCAGCAAGCCAAAAGAACTTTGAAACAACATCTTCTGAAGAATATAGAGGTTCGTCATTTGCTTCTCGTCCTGACGGATTGAATAACAAGAATAAATTCTATAAAAGAGAAGTAATTAATGTGTATCCAGATACATTATGTTGGGTTCATGATTATGCTTATTCTTATAATGATGCGGCTACACGTTCATATTTTAGCCACCCAAGATATGATAATTATCCAGTAGTTGGAGTTTCATACAAACAAGCAAAAGCTTTCTCTGTATGGAGAACACTTATGATGAACAACTATTTGGCTAAAAAAGAATATGAAAGAATGGAAGACTTCCGTTTGCCAACTGAAGCTGAATGGGAATATGCAGCAAGAGGAGGAGTTGATGGAGCACCTTATCCTTGGGGTGGTCCATACGTAAGAAATGGTAATGGATGTTTTATAGCAAACTACAAACCTTTAAGAGGAAATTACGGAGATGATGGAGGAGTAACACCAATCTTAGTTGCTCATTATGCACCTAATGGATTCGGATTATATGATATGGCAGGTAACGTTGCAGAATGGTGTGAAGACGCATACAACGAATCAGCATACAATTTCGCTCATGATTTGAATCAAGTAAACGTATATCTTGCCTCTGAAGACGATGCTCCTGTTATGAAAAGAAAAACAGTTAGAGGAGGATCTTGGAAAGATCAAAAATATTTCATTCAAACAGCAACTCGTTCGTATGAATACCAAGACTCAGGTAAGAGCTATATTGGATTCCGTTGTGTGCAATCATATTTAGGAAGAGTAAGAGGAGATAATCCAAAAACATCTTCAAACGTATATGTAGAATAAGAAAAAATAAAAAAAGATACTAAATTAAGAACAATTTAAAAATAGAGAAATATTATGGGATTTATAGACAAAATAGTAAATAGTAAAGCGTATAAAGAAACAACTGCAAAGTTATATGGTATGGGTGCAGCGGTCGTAATCGTTGGAGCGTTGTTCAAAATCAACCACTGGCCAGGTGCAGGCCCAATGCTTATTGTAGGTATGGGTATTGAAGCTTTAATTTTCTTTGCATCAGCATTTGAACCATTACACGTAACATACGATTGGAGTTTAGTGTATCCTGAATTGGCAGGAATGGAAGATGCACACGGACACGCAGCAGAAAAAGAAAAGAAAGACAAGAAAAAAGATAAAAAAGGAGAGGCATCAGTACAAATTGAAGGTGGAGTAGCTGGTGGAACAACAATAATAGGTGGATTCTCTGGTACACAAGAATTAGATAAAATGTTAGCAGATGCGAAAATAGGACCAGAACTAATAGAAAGTTTAGGAAAAGGTTTACAAAATCTTTCTACAACAACAGCTGGCTTAAACAATATAGCAGGAGCTGCTGCTGCATCAGAAAAATTCACATCGAATATCAATGTTGCATCAGAATCAGTAGTAGAATTATCATCTGCATATAAGAAAACAGCAGACAACTTAAATAAAGACTTATTAGTATCAGGAGAATACTTATCATCAGTACAAGAAGCCACATCAGCTGTTTCTACATTAGCAAACATTTATAAAGAAACAGCAAATACACTTTCTGTTGGAGATGCTTCATACTTAGATGAATTGAAAACTATGGCATCGAGCCTTTCTTCAATCAATGCTTTATATGAAATGCAAATTCAAAATTCTTCTACTCAGTTAGAAGCAACAAAAGCAGTTCAAGAAAGAATAGATAACTTAGTTGTAAACTTTGCAGATACAGCAGAAAATGTACTAAGATACAAAGAACAAGTAAATGCACTTTCAAAGAAAGTTGGAGCATTGAACGATATTTATGGAAATATGCTTGCTGCAATGCAAACAAAAGCATAGTTTAATTAAAGGATAGTCATAAAATAATTTTTAAAAATAAAATTAGAGAACTATGGGTGCTACGAATTGTCCGGAAACGCCGAGGCAGCGAATGATATCGATGATGTACTTGGTTTACACAGCGATGTTGGCCTTAAATGTTTCTGCAGATATAATAAACGCTTTCGTTACAGTGGGTGATAGCGTTGAAGTAACTAATAAGTTGATGGCAGGAAAAGCCGAAAGTACTTACATAGCATTTGAAAATGCTTACAATGGAAACCCAGGTAAAGTAGGAGATAATTGGGCGAAAGCACAAGAAGTAAGAGAAAAGACTAAAAAAATGTTGGAATATATTGACAACATTAAATATGAGTTACACGTTGCAGGAGATGGTTTGGCAGGAGGCGTTGCAGAATCTAAAAAGTTATTAAACGAAAAAGGTTTCTCAGCTATAGTAAAGAAAGACAACTATGATATTCCAACAAACTATTTCTTGGCGGGAACCGAAGACGGCTCTGCTGGTAAGGCAATAGAATTAAGAAAAAAGATAGAAGCTTATCAAGCAGATATGCTTACATACGCTCAAAGTGAAGCCTATAAGAAGATGTTAAAGAGCATGCAAATAGTAACAGAAGGGACTTGGAAGGATGCTCAAGATCAAGAAAAGAATTGGCAGATGTATAATTTTTACCATACCATTATTACAGCCGATATGGTGCTTTTGAATAAATTTAAATCAGAAATTCAAAATGCAGAAATGGACTTGGTAAATCACCTTTATTCACAAATTTCTGCCGATGACTTTAAGTTTGACCAAGTAGTTGCAAGGGTATTACCAAAATCTACTTACATAATTCAAGGTGGTCAATATGAAGCTGATGTAATAGTTGCTGCATACGATTCAAAGAGTGAACTTAGAGGAGAAGTTAGAGGACAAAACATTGTAGGTGACTCTGGTATGTTGAAATTGAAATTTGGAGCAGGAGCTTTGGGTCAACAAAAATATAAAGGAACTATATTTGTTAAGAAAGAGTCTGGAGAAGTGCCTTACGAATTTGAAAGTGAGTACTTCGTTGCAGCTCCATCTGCTACAATATCTGCAACAAATATGAATGTGTTCTACATAGGTGTTGATAACCCATTAGCAATATCAGTACCAGGAGCAAACTCAAAAGACATTGTAGCTACAATATCAGGTGCAGGCGGAACTTTAACAAAGGTTAAAGACGGAGAATATACAGTTAAGGTTACTAAACAAGAAACATGTCAAATCAATGTAAGAGCTAAAATGGGCGGAAAAGAGATGGACATGGGTACAATGAAGTTTAGAACTAAACGTATTCCAGCTCCAATTGCAATGGTTGGTAAACAACAAGGTGGAAAAATAGATAAAGATGTCTTAGCTGCACAAGGAGGCCTTCGTGTAGAAAAAGGAGATTTTGATTTCCCAGTAACATATAGAATTGCTTCATTCAAGATTCAAATTATAGGTGGTGGAGATGCAAAACCTGCGACAGCTGTTACAGGAGCTAAATTCCCGCCAGATGTAATCTCTCAAATAAAGAAAGCAAGAAGAGGAACCAAAATTTATATAGAAGATATAACAGCTGTTGGACCTGTTGGAGAAGTTCAAGTGTCTAATAAGGATATGATATTTACAATTAAATAATATTAGTGATTATGAAAAAAATAGAAGTTATATTATTGGGCTTGTTTTTATTCTTATCACCGAGTGTATTCTCTCAAGTGGTAGATGAACCGGAAGATAATTCTGATGGATTTTATGAAAAAGAATCAGAACTTATTGAAAATGGTAAAAAAGCATTTGAATTTCCATACGTAAGAGAAGCTGATGTGGTTTGGGCTCATAGAGTTTGGAGAGTAATTGATTTTAAAGAAAAAATAAATCAAGTATTTTTCTATCCGGTTACTCCAGACCAAGGAAGAAAGAATCTTTTCACAATATTAGATGAAGCTTTAACAGAAGGACGTATTAGAGGATTTGAAACTGATATGTTTGCTAAAGAAGTAAATTGGGAAGAAATGAAAGCTTCGCTTGCAGGTTCTGAAATAATTTCGAGATGGGATACAGATATTGATGGAAATGAAATAGAAACATTTGATACTATTCAAACATCTCTTAGTACAGAAGATATTACAATGTTACGTATAAAAGAAGATTGGTTTATTGATAAGAATCGTTCTGTCGAAGATGTTAGAATAATAGGTTTTGCTTTAATCTATATGCAACAAAAAGAAGAAGGAACGCCTCCTGTACAAATGCCTCTTGCTTGGATAAGATACAATGATCCTGAGGTAAGAGAATTATTGGCAAATGCTGAAGTTTATAATATGGATAACGATAGAGCAAGACGTTCATACGATGATATTTTCCGTAAAAGAATATTCTCAAGTTATGTAATTAGAGAATCTAACGACTTTAATAGACGTATAGAGGACTATGCAAGAGGAATAGATGCTATAATGGAATCTCAAAGAATAGAGGATTATCTTTTTGAGATGGAAGAAGATATGTGGGAATACTAATCTTTCCTGCTTTAATAAAAAAAAGCTTGTCTAAGTTAAATTAGACGAGCTTTTTTTCTTTGTTTTAGGAAAATAAAACAAAGAAATATTTTTTTAATTCTTTGAAATAATTTGCTAAAACAAAGAAAAAAATTTCTTAATATATTGAAAGAAGAGATTGTTTACTATTAAAAAAAAGAGAAAGTGTTGAATAATAATCGTAAGGCATTGCTTTTTTCATTCTTTGTAGTGCTTTATTTTGCATTGGTTTTGTGTGTACATCTTCTTATGCAGAATAATGATGTGCATTATTTGTTTAGAAAGATTCTTCCTACATACGAGGTGAGTTTAGATGAGTCTTGGAATAAGACAATAACGAATTCTAATAAGCCTTTTGAGAAAATCACTTCCGAGAAAATGACTGTGTGGGACGGCTCTCATTATAATTTTATTAAAGAGGAGATGTACTCTGATATAAAAAACTTTGCTTATTATCCTTTGTTTCCTTTGTTTTGGAAAGTTACGGGTTTATCTACTCTTGGCATAAGTTTGTTGAATATCTTTTTATTTGCTTTAGGTATGTGGGTTATGTTTAAGATTTTTGCAAATAATATTTCTTGGAAACATTTGCTTCTCTTGCTTTGTGTACCGTATATGGTTATTTTTATGATGCCATATTCTGAGGCTTTGTACTTTGTTTTTATTGCTTTGGGTCTTTATGGAATCTTAAAAGAGAGATATTGGCTTTATTTTCTTGGTTTTATTTTGGCTTCTATGATAAAATCTTCTTCTCTGTTGTTTGTGATTTTATTTTTGTGTTTAGAGGGCTTATATGCTTTGAATCATAGGAGTATTTCTTTGTTTTTTAAAAGGTTTTTAAAGGCTATTTTTCCGGTGATATTGGGAATGTTTTTAGTTATGTTGTTTCAATGGATTATGGGAGCTCCTTCGTTTTTTCAGTCAATTATTTCTCAAAAGTATTGGGGGAAATCGCTTTCTTTACCACAATTGCCTTTTAGTTTTTGGTCAAATGAGAGTAGGAGTATAACCGTTCCTTTTCTTTGTCTTTACTTTTTACCGATGTTAGTGGTTTTAGCAAGGGAGGTTGTATTGGCATTAAGCTCTAAACGAAGAATAGCGTTTGATAAATGGAAATATGTAAGATTGATTTGCATTGTTTTTCTTGTAGGCAATGTATTTACAGCTCTTTTTACTCAACATGGAGGGTTGTATTCTTTGGCTCGTTATCTTTTAGCTACTCCTTTTTTTGTTTTTTTGTTGTTTGATACAATCAATAGAAAGCAAAATAATTTTTGGCAAATAGTTTGTCTTGTGATAGGAGTTATAACGATAATTATTTGTAAGGATTACTTTGCTAAGGCTGACTTTTTTGGTGCTTATCTTGTGATAGTTACGTCTTTTTTAGTTTATTTTTATCGCAGAATTCATACAAAAATCTTATATTCTTTATTAGCAATAATTGTTTTACTAAATGCTTGTTGGACGGCTTATATGTTTAATTGTTTCTTATTAAATGGTTGGATTTTTACTTAATATTTTGTTATTCAAACTTTTTTTGTATCTTTGCAAACCCTATTTAAGTGATTTTTATAGATAATTAAAGTAACTAAATAACATAATAAAGAAATGACAAAAGCAGAAATTGTTGCAGAAATTGCACACAGAACAGGCATAGAAAAGATGGTAGTTCAAGAGTCAGTAGAGGCTTTCATGACAGTTTTGAAAGAAGCTTTGACAAGAGAGAATGCTGAAAACGTGTATTTGAGAGGTTTCGGAAGCTTCATCGTTAAGAAAAGAGCAGAAAAGACAGGTAGAAATATTTCAAAGAATACAACAATAATAATACCTGCTCACTATATTCCTTCTTTCAAACCTGCAAAGGTATTCATGGAATCAGTTAAGAAAAACGTAAAACAAGTAAAATAAGCATTAAAAATAATATTTGAAGTTATGCCAAGCGGAAAAAAGAGAAAAGGTCATAAAATGGCTACTCACAAACGTAAAAAACGTTTAAGAAAGAATAGACATAAAAAGAAATAATTTCTTTTGGACTTAGTGTCTATGTAAGG
>JAGCLI010000251.1 GCA_017647065.1 Bacteroidales bacterium | reverse complement strand
TTGCTTTTTATGAAAATACAATGTATGGAGATAGTGAAATTTCTGAGGAAGAGGATTTAGATGACTTTACATTTCCAGAAAAGGAAGCAGATGATATAGAAAAAGAAACAGAAGGTCATTTTAATTGGCATTGTGAAAAGGTAGGAGAACTTTTTGGTGCAACCTACTTTAATGTATGTCCAGGTTGGACAGGAAAAGGATTAGCTCCTCCTATTGGACTGCCACCAATGGTTAAAAAAGAAAGAGGAAAATTTATACATCTTTTTGCTGATGATGTTTTTGATGTTTGGAACTTATTTGATATAAAGAATAGCAAAAAAGATTTTAATGCTAAATTACATGATCCTAAATATGTATTTAAAATAAAGGAAATACAATCATCAACTTTGATAAAGCAATATGGTGGAAATAAAATGTTGATAGCACCACCTATTGAGTATGATAATATAATAAGAACAATAGAAAGAGGGAAATTAACAACGCTTAATCATATTAGAGAAGCATTAGCAAAAAAACATGGTGCTAATTTTACATGTTTACCAACAAGTTTTAATGCTATGTGTATGCTTGTACGAGCTGCAATACAACGTCAAAAAGATATTACACCTTATTGGAGAGTTTTAAAAAGAGGGGGAGAATTAAACAAAGAATATCCTGGTGGAATCTATTTGCAAAGAGAAAGACTTGAAGAAGAAGGCTTTGAGATTGTAGAGAAAAGATATAGTAGTAGATATTTTGTTAAAGATTACAAAAAATATTTAGCAGAATTATAGAATAAAAATTTAATAGAAATGAAATTTTTAGTTTTTATTTTAACTATCGTGTGGATTGCCATGCTTCTAGGAGTAGTTATTTTTGCTATATATATATCCTGTTATATTCTATATTGCGTTTTTTATCCTTTTAAGGCATTGTTTGATGTTATTAAGACTCTTTTTAAGAAATCTTAAACATCGCCTCATACATTTTCACCTTTCTTTATTCTTATTTATATTCAAAATGCTTATCTCTCAACCTTATTTATTATATTACCATTTTTATCTAATAAGTACCAATTCTCGCTTTCTTTATCTAAGACTTCAAATATATTTTTAGATAATATATTAACCTCAGAGTATTTTGCAGGAGTTATAGGTTTTCCTGTAATAGAATTTAATATACCATATAGCCCCAAGATACTATATTTCACATAATCGCTATTAGTATATATAGGATATTCATCTTCTGTATAGCCACTTACAAATAGAATGCTTTCTCTATATTCATACATAAAAGGATTTATAATTTTACCAGAGAAATCTATCTGCCACATTTTACCCTCTTTTGTCAATATAAATCCATCAGATACTATATCTATGTAATCATATTCAGCAGGATATACAACCTGATTATTAGAATCTATAATCCCATACTTTTCTTCATTTACAACTATTCTATATCCGTTTTCATTTAAAGACAAAATCTTATCATAAATAGGATTTAAAATCCATTCACCTTTTTTGTTTATTAACCCCAACTTACCTTTTTCATTAGTCATTACACAACAATCATTATGGAATAAATAACCAAAATCGTATGCATTATATTTATCAAAATAGCAATATTGGAAAGGAATTACTATTTCATTCTTTGCATTTATAAATCCTATTTTTCCATCTTGCACAACAGCCGCAAGCCCTTCGGAAAACACCCATGCATTAGAATAATTATTACTATTAGCATCAATTATTACCTTTCCATTCTTTACATTCAAAAAACCACGTTGATTTCCAATAGCATAAACAGTTAAAGAATCGTTTTTAGGAATAGAAGAAACCCAATCTATTTTTGGAGTAGTGTAATCTTGCGTTTCAAGATTATAAATTTTATACTTATCGTCATTATAATAATGAATCATTATATTTTTAGACAATAAATTATCATAATAACTATTTCTACCATACTTATAATTATAATTATCGTACAACACCATTGACACAATGCTTAAAATAAAGACAATAAAGAAGGAAATAATTAAGCCTTTAAAGAGTTTAGAGAGTCTTTTCCACCACTTTCTCATTGATTGACACAAAAGACGACACATTGCAAAGGGAAACATACATAACATTGCAGTTGCAGCGAACAAAGCTTTCAAAAATTTTTTTATTACTTTCATCTTGTTTATTTTTTTATGATTATTATTACGTGTTTTTACATAGAGAGTAATTCCTTTGTCAAAATCTATCATTGAACACAAAAAAAACGCAGAAAAGACTTTAATTTTATTTTGCTTTATGGGCGTATTGATGTAAAATAAAACAGTTTTTCCAAAAGTTAAGCCCAAATGCTTGCGATATTTTCAAACAAAAGATTTCTGATTGCAAATATTGAAAATATAAGCCTTTAACTAAAAATCACAAAATCAAAGACTTAACTTTTTAAAGCTCGAATTTTGCCAAAAAAGTCTTTGATTTTTTTAATTTTTTCTTTGATTTTTCAAATTTTTTCAATGATTTTCGTGCAAAAAAACCTTGATTTAATTTTTTCTATCCTTGATTTAGAAATTTCTATCCCTGATTTAGAAATTTCTAAACGAGCTTTTCGTAAAAAAACTCCAAATCTGCGAAAAATCAACCCCAATTTTCGTCAATTTTTCGCAAGAATTTTTGCAAAAATCCCAAAATGAAATTTTCTTAAAATAAAGGTTTTTCCCTGTAAATTTTGAGTTAAGAAATTAAGAGTTTATATAAGATTTTTTTGTCGTTAAATGAAAAAATCATACCTTTGTATCTTTAAAATAAAACAAGATATGAGCGGAGAAAATTTTGACATTTTTATATCCTATCGCCGAAGTGATGGACAGGATAAGGCGAGAATGATAACAGAGACCTTGAAAGGCAAGAATTATCGTTGCTTTTTGGATTTTGACAGGCTTAAAGGTGGAAAATTTGACGATAAAATATATCAAGCAATTAAGGACGCACCTATTTTTATTGCTGTAATGACGCCCGATTATCTCGTTAGACAAAAAAAAGACAAAGAAGAAGAAAATCAAAACGAAGATTGGGTATATAAAGAAATAGAGTTTGCAAAAGAAAACGGTAAGTATATCATTACGATTAACTATAACAAACAAATAGAAAGCATACCAAATGAAGTTCCGGCAAACATTTCACAAGCATTAGGGGCACATACTTTTGCAGAAGTCCACGATGGGCAAACCTATGAAAGCAATATGGAAAATTTAATCAAAGGTTGGATTTCCGAAGTGTTGCCTCCTCCAAGTTTTAGAAGCGAAGAAAAAGCAAATATCGAGGTTTTCTCCGACTGCGACTGCAATATATTGAAAGCAAACGAAGTAATTGCAACCGTATCCAAGCAAGGATATAACATTATCAAGTTAAGACAAGGCAGACATCGCCTTATATGTCAATCAAGTCAATTCTCCGACATAAAACAAGAGCAAATATTAACTGTAAACGAAAGCCTTGCAGACGATTTCTTCGATATAACACTCGCAGAGCAAATAGAAAAACGCAAAAACGCCGATAAACCAATACCAACCCCCGAGCCTGCAAAATTTAAAGAATATAAACTACTTAAAACCTTGGAGGGACATTCAGATTGGGTTAATTC
>JAGCLI010000250.1 GCA_017647065.1 Bacteroidales bacterium | reverse complement strand
GGCGATACTACCTCCAAAATCCAATAGCACTTTCCAATCGGTTTATCATCTCTTCCTTCTAAGAATAAATCCAATTACAGAAGAGCAAAGAAATCAAATAATAGCAAACCTATCGAAAAAAGAAATTGCAACAAACGTTCATTATATTCCTATGCCTGAACTATCACTTTTCAAACGCATGGGGTATAAATCTGAAAACTATCCACAAGCGATGGACGCCTATGCAAGAGAAATTACTCTACCTCTTTATCCTCAACTAACAGACGAACAAGTAAAACACATAGTTCGCAATTTGGTAGAAGAATATTATAACGTTGTAAACAAATAATAAAAAGAATGAAAAGACTATTTGACATAACAGCATCTTTTTTTGGTATAATTATACTCTCTCCCCTACTTATCTTCATTGGATTGTGGGTAGGACTTTCAAGTAAAGGAGGAGTATTTTACAAACAAATAAGAGTAGGTAAAAACAACAAAGACTTTAAACTCTATAAGTTTCGTTCAATGAGAGTAAACTCCGATAAACAAGGATTACTCACAGTTGGAAGTAAGGATTCACGAATAACAAAGGCAGGATATTTTATAAGAAAATACAAAATCGATGAACTCCCTCAATTATTCAATGTATTGAAAGGAGATATGAGTTTTGTAGGTCCACGCCCTGAGGTAAGACGCTATGTAGATTTGTATTCTAAGGAGCAAATGAAAGTTTTAAGCGTAAGACCCGGTATAACAGACCCTGCTTCTATTAAATACAGAAACGAAAACGACATTCTTTCCTCAGCGAGCAATCCTGAAGAATATTACATTCAACACATAATGCCTGATAAACTCAAAATCAATATTGATTACATAAACACACAAACCTTTATCAAAGACATTAAAATTATTTTTCAAACAATATTTGGATAGAAAAAAGAAAGAAAAAAAGAAAGGGAGGAAAAATCCTCCCTTTTATTATTTAGTCCATAAAAGGATAAGTGAAATCTGTTGGTGGTACGAGGGTTTCTTTTATACAACGTGGAGATACCCAACGATAAAGATTAAGTTCAGAACCTGCTTTGTCATTTGTTCCTGAGTTTCTTGCTCCTCCAAATGGTTGATTACCTACTACCGCTCCTGTTGGTTTATCATTGATGTAGAAATTACCTGCACTATATCTTAATTTATTCATTGCAGTTGCTATATCATAACGTGAATGTGCAAAAATTGAACCTGTCAAAGCATAAGGCGAAGTATTATCACACAACTCTAAGGTTTCTTCATACTTATCTGCATCATATAAGTAAATTGTGATAACAGGACCGAACAATTCTGTTTCCATAGTTGCGTAATGAGGATTTGTAGTTAGAATTATAGTAGGTGAAATGAAGTATCCAACGCTCTTGTCGCATTTTCCTCCTAATACAACTTGAGCATCAGCATCTACTTTTGCTTTTTCTATGTAAGAGGCAATATTATCAAAGGATTTTTCATCTATTACCGAGTTCATAAAACTTCCCATTTCCATTGAGGAACCTATTTTAATCTTTTGTGCCATTTCTTTTATGTAAGAGAAGGTTTCGTCCCATATTTCTTTTGGCACGTATGCTCTTGAGGCAGCAGAACATTTTTGTCCTTGATATTCAAAAGCACCTCTTACTATTGCAACTGCTAATTGTTTAGGATTTGCAGAAGAATGAGCAAAGATAAAGTCTTTTCCTCCTGTTTCTCCTACGATTTTTGGATAAGTTTTATAGTTATTTATGTTATCTCCTATCAATTTCCAAAAGTTATTGAAAGTGCGTGTTGAACCTGTGAAGTGAATACCTGCTAAATCCTTTGAAGAAAAACATACATCTGATATAACACTTCCATCTCCTGGCACAAAATTGATTACTCCATCAGGAACACCTGCTTCTTGTAAGATTTTCATTAAGTAATAGTTAGAAAGAACTGCTGTTGTTGCAGGTTTCCAAACTGTAACATTACCCATAAGAACAGGAGATATGTTAAGATTACAAGCAATAGAAGTAAAGTTAAAAGGAGATATTGCATAAACAAATCCTTCCAATCCTCTATACTCCAATCTATTTATTGCAGAGTTATCGCTCAAAGGTTGTTGTGCATAAATCTTTGATGCGTAGTGAACATTGAAACGAAGAAAATCTATTGTCTCACATGCAGAGTCTATTTCTGCTTGGAAAGGATTTTTTCCTTGTCCTAACATCGTTGCAGCGTTAATTACATAACGATATTTGCCTGCTAAGAGTTCTGCTGCTCTTAACATAATGCTACAACGGTCTATCCAATGAACATTTTCCCATTTTTTTCTTGCTTCAAGTGCAGACTCAATTGCTTTTTGCACTGTTTCTTTATCTGCTTTATGAAATTTTGCAAGAACATGTGAATGTTCTGTTGGCATTACTACCTCAGATACATCGCCTGTTTTTATTTCTTTGCCATTGATTATTATAGGAATTTCTATACATTGATTATATTGTTTTTCCAATTCCTTTGATAGTAATTCCCTTTCTTTTGAACCTTTTGCGTATGAGAGAACAGGTTCATTTTTTGGTTGATTAAAGAAAAATGTTGCATTGTTCATAATCTTAATGGTATTGATTTGTAAATAATAGTTGCAAATGTATATATTTTTT
>JAGCLI010000249.1 GCA_017647065.1 Bacteroidales bacterium | reverse complement strand
TGAAAAGACTACATATAATGTTGCACCATATCGTTTTGAGGCAGGAACACCATCGGTTGCAGATGTGATAGGTTTTGGAAAAGCCTTAGAGTATATAAACAACATAGGTTTAGAAAACATAATTTCTCACGAAGATAAAATAATGCGATATGCAACCGAGCGTTTGCAAGAGATAGAAGGCGTAAGAATTATTGGTACAGCACCCGAAAAAGCAGGAGCAATATCATTTTTAATAGGGGAGTCGCATCCATTTGATGTAGGAACACTTCTTGATCAGTTAGGAATAGCAATCAGAACCGGTCATCACTGTGCACAACCTGTTATGCAACACTATAATATTCCAGGAACAGCAAGAGCATCTTTTGCTTTATATACCGATTTTGAGGATATAGATAAATTTGCTGATTCTTTGAAAAGAGTAGCCTTAATGTTGCAATAACAAATCCGTAGAAAAATTATGGCGGAGAAATATTTTACGATAGATAAATCCGTAGAAAGTATATATAAAGAAAAGGGTAGTAAATTTCTATCCTTTCTTTATCCCGTTAGTTCGGTAGATGAGGTTAAGGAATACCTAACGCAATTAAAGAAAAAATACTATGACGCCACTCATCATTGTTATGCTTATATTATTGGATACGATAAAGAAACATTTAGAATGAATGATGATGGCGAACCTTCCTCAACCGCAGGCAAACCAATATATGGGCAATTACAATCAAACGATTTAACAAATGTATTATTAGTAGTAGTAAGATATTTTGGAGGAACAAAATTAGGAGTTATTGGATTGATAAAAGCCTATAAAGAATCCTCAGCCGAATGTATTGCACAAGCACAAATTATAGAAAAACAAGTTAAGAATAAATACAATATTTATTTTGCATACGAGGATATGAACGTGGTAATGAATATCTTAAAGCAAAATAATGCAGAACAAAAGAATCAGATTTTCGATTTGAATTGTCAAATAGAAGTATTGATAGACAAGAGAAATATTACAAAATTTGAATCCTCAATTCCCCCTGTTTCAACCATAAGAATAGAGTTTGTTGGGGAGGAATAAATCTTATCAAAAAAAGATTTTAACAATAAAATTGTGTAAAAAAAACATCAAAATATTTTTTTAATTAAAAAAAAATAAGTATGGGCTAAAAAAGCGTAATTTTTGGCTCAAAAAGCTCTTAAAAGCGTGTATTTATGTGCTTTTTGTAAAAAATGGAACGCTTTGTTCAAAAAAATAACGAAAAAACGCTCGGTTTGCATATACGATAAAAAAAAGAATAAATCAAATTTAATTTGATTTTTTTTCCAAAAATTATGAACGTAATTTTGCTCTCCGAAAAACGAATTAAAGGACTATATAATATAAACTGCATAATGAAAAAGAATTGTAAACAAGTTTGGGAAAATTGTTTGAGTTTCATTCAAGACAACATTGCGGATAAAAAGTTATTTGATACTTGGTTTAATCCATTGGAGCCTTTGAAATTGGAAGACGATGTATTGACGTTAAAAGTTCCAAGTATGTTCTTCTATGAGTTTTTAGAAGAAAATTATATAGGAGTATTAAAGGCTGCAATAAGAAAGGAATTGGGACATAATGCTCAATTGCTTTATTCAGTTACAATGGATACAGCGATAAAAAACACGACTGCCAATCCTGTTTTGCCATCTAATGATTTGCCTGCAACACAAAATTATGCACAAAACATACCTGTTAGTATAGATTCCCAAGCAAAAGATTTACCAAATCCTTTTGTTATACCAGGTCTTAGAAAAGTAAAGGTTAATTCCCAACTTAACGAAAACTATTCTTTTGAAAACTTTATAGAAGGTAATTGTAATCAACTTGCACGCTCAGCAGGATATGCAGTTGCTCAAAATCCGGGAAAAACTTCCTTTAATCCGTTATTTATTCATGGCTCAGTAGGTTTAGGAAAGACACACTTACTTCATGCAATAGGTCTTGAAAC
>JAGCLI010000248.1 GCA_017647065.1 Bacteroidales bacterium | reverse complement strand
TTTTATTTTTTCGCATTCTTCTTCTGTTTTGAAGATTGGAACGATTGCTACTTGGATTGGTGCAAGTTTTGGTGGGAGAACAAGTCCGTTGTCATCGGAATGCGACATTATTAAGGCTCCCATAAGTCTTGTACTTACGCCCCAAGATGTTGCCCAAACGTATTCTAATTTGTTTTCTTTTGATAGGAATTTTACGTCAAAGGCTTTTGCGAAGTTTTGTCCAAGAAAGTGTGATGTTCCTGCTTGTAGGGCTTTTTTGTCTTGCATCATTGCTTCTATACAATAGGTGTCGATTGCTCCGGCAAAGCGTTCGTTTGGTGATTTCACGCCTTTCAATACTGGCATCGCCATATAGTTTTCTGCAAAGTTGGCATAGACTTCTAACATTTGTTTTGTTTCTGCTACTGCTTCTTCTTCTGTTGCGTGTGCTGTGTGTCCTTCTTGCCAAAGGAATTCTGCTGTTCTTAAAAACATTCTTGTACGCATTTCCCAACGTACTACGTTTGCCCATTGATTGCAAAGGATTGGTAGGTCACGGTAAGATTTTATCCAACCTTTGTATGTGTCCCAAATAATGGTTTCTGAGGTTGGTCTTACTATTAGTTCTTCTTCTAATCTTGCGTCTGGATCTGGTTCTAAGCCTTTTGAACCATCTCTTTTTGGTTTTAGACGGTGGTGTGTTACAACTGCACATTCTTTTGCGAAGCCTTCTACGTGTTCTGCTTCTTTTTCAAAGAATGATTTCGGAATAAAAAGAGGGAAGTATGCGTTTTGGTGTCCTGTTTCTTTGAACATTCTATCTAATTCATCTCTCATCTTTTCCCATATTGCGTATCCGTATGGTTTTATTACCATACAACCTCTTACAGATGAGTTTTCTGCTAAATCTGCTCGAACTACTAATTCATTATACCATTCTGAGTAGTTTTCAGAGCGTTTTACAAAATCTTTTGCCATATTTATACAACTTTTTATCTCTGTTTATCGTTTAATTATTTGCAAGACAAAAAAATCTTCGTATTTTTGTCTTTTCAAATGTGTTGCAAAGATACAAATATTTTATAAACATTTTTTAGAAAAAGGAGTGTATTATGAAAATTGATAAGTTATTTAGAACTTTAAGTTTAGGTTTTTGTAGTTTGATACTACTATTTGTTTTCAATGGTTGTGGACTTTCTGTTCCTACAATAGGTTATGATGATGTATATGCTACAAATCTAAAAGAACATGAACCGTTTATTGCAGCGGATAGCGATAATGCTATATATCAAGATAGTTCTTACACAAAGCAAAAACGACATTATAGAGAGATAATTGCAGTTGAGGATAGTGTTTCTGATCAAGAAGACTTTAATGCAGAAGAATTGCAAGGAGAATATGATGTAAATTATGCGGAATTTGATGAAGAGGATTATTATGATTATGCTTATAGTGCTCGATTAAGAAGATTTTATCACCCTGTTGTTTACAGAGATTATTATGCTGATTATTATACTAATTTATATTGGTACACATACGATCCTTTCTGTTGGGGTACTTCAATTTATTTAGGTTATAGTTGGTGGTATCCTTCTTATTACTCTTCTTTGTATTGGGATCCTTTCTATAATCCTTATTGGCATCATCATCATTTTCATCATCAC
>JAGCLI010000247.1 GCA_017647065.1 Bacteroidales bacterium | reverse complement strand
GTAAATTCTTTTTGGGTGAAATATGTTTTAATTATATAGCCTTCTGTTTTTTGTGGTACATCATTTTCAACAGTTTCTAATAATTGGAAATTAACCCCATCGTTAGATATGTCATATTCTACTTTTGTTGGCATAAATATCCAACTTTTTTGCTCTTGAATAAAGTTTCCGCCGACTTTTTTAATGTTTTGTTTCTTTCCTAAGTCAATTACAGCCTCTAAGTCTTCGCCCCAATATCCTTGCCAACAGCCAAGTTTCCAATTATCATTGCCTTGTTTTAGGTCTATTAAGGCAAAATCGCCTGATGCTGTGTATTGAGAGTTTGCATTTGTGAATACTTTTACGCTTCTTCCAGCTGGAATTTTATAAAGCTTTGTTTCAATTTTTTCAGACTTTGTTTTATTTTGCGAATATGCTGAAATAATCACAGATTCTTTTACTTTGATTTTGCCATTTCCTACAAAACGATAATTCTTTCCATTAGATAGAGAAACGTATATTGTGTCCTGAGGATTGAAAGCTGAGAAATTTACCTCTATGTTTTTGGTAAAAGTACCTGTACCTTCGTATGAAACATACGGAACTACACATATTAAATCTTTTTCTATCTTAGAAAAAGGTCTATCTTGTTTTGCTTTTGCGAAATCTTTAACTGCATTCTCGCTCATTATGAAGTGAATTTTTCCTCCATCTTTTATATCCTCGTAGTTAAGGAAAGATTTGTTGTGGTCTTTGCCATTTAGTTTTATTGCTTTTACATACGGTGTTTTTTCTGCATTTGGAGCTTCTATAATAAAGTCTTTACCATTTTCAAGATGGATTGTGATTTTTTCAAACAAAGGAGACGCTACTACATATTGATTATCTACTGGGCAAACAGGGTAAAATCCCATTGCACTCATAACATACCAAGCTGACATTTGACCTGCATCATCGTTTCCGCATATACCTTCTGGTTTTGTTGAGTATAGGGTTGTTAAGATTTGTCTTACCAGCTCTTGTGTTTTGTATGCTTGTCCCGAATAAGCATATAGATATGCAGTGTGTTGGCTTGGTTCGTTTCCGTGACAATATTGTCCAATCAAACCAGTGACATCGGCTTGGTTTCTTCCTGTTGTTTTCTCGCTTGTAAAGAAACAAGAGTCAAGTTTCTTGCAAAATTCAGCGTCTCCTCCCATTATATCAATCAAAGTGTTAATATCGCTTGGAGCATAGAAGGTATAATGCCAGCCATTGCCTTCTGTATAGTTTTGATCTATTTGAGTAGGGTTGAAATCCAGCATAAAACGTCCATTTTCTTTTGGTTGAATAAAAGTATTATTTGGATTAAAGAGATTTTTGTAGTATTGAGCCTTGCTAATCATTGAAGAATAAATTTCTTGCTTGTTTTGTAGTTGAGCAATCTTTGCAACGCAATAAGCATTGTAAGCGTATTCTACTGTTTTTGATACACTTTCGTGTTCTTTTTCAGAGGAAATAAAGCCATTTTCAACAAAGAAATTAAATCCGAATTTCTTTTTGTCCATTGAACCAAGCATTGAGGTTAGTGTAAGGTCTTTATCTGCAATTATTCCTTTGGTATAAAGATCTGCCATCATACTTATGCCGTGCATTCCTATCATGCAGTAAGTTTCAAAAGAGGCTAATTCCCACATTGGTAAGAATCCGTTTTGTGAATAAATGTCTAAGGAAGTTTTTGCAAAGTCTAAACTTCTTTCTCTATCAATTAAGGCAAGCAAAGGGTGAAGTGTACGATATGTATCCCATAAAGAAAATATTGTATAACGATTATAGTTGTTTGTTGTGTAGATTTTATTATCCATTCCTCTGTATCGTCCATCTACATCGGAGTAAAGATTTGGTGCAATCATACAATGATAAAGTGCTGTGTAGAAAGTAATGAGTTTTTCTTTGTCTTTGCTTTCTACTTCTATTTTCCCAAGTTCTTTATTCCAAAGATTTTCTACGTTTTTCTTTGCTTGGTCAAAAGATGTGAATGTTTCAGCATGTAAATTATTTATAGCACCGCCCTCATCAACAGAAGAAATTGAAACGATTGCTTCAATTTTATTATTTTCTTGGCTATTTGATACGCCAAAGCTTAGATATAATCTTTTACTTTCCGCATCGAATTTAGTATTTTGTATATCGCAGTTGAATTGTGCCGCAAAATAAATTCTCTGATCGGTATTCCAAGCCTCAGAACGTCTATATCCCACAACAGTGTTTTGATTTACTATTTTGTAGTCCATATCCAATAATTTATCTCTATGCTTAAAGTCAATTACTATGGCTTTTTCTTTTCCATTTTTAGGGAAAGTGTATTTGTGATAGCCTGCTCGTGGCGACGCTGTAAGCTCTGAGATAATTGTATCTGTGTTATATGCTTTTACTTTATAGTATCCCGCATGTGCATACTCATCTGCGTGAGAGAAATTAAAAGTATAATCTTTACTATTTGCACTCTTCATTGTTGGAGTAAAAAGAAAATCTCCATAATCGGAACAACCCGTACCAGAAAGGTGAGTGTGAGAAAAACCATATATTACATTATCAGAATAATGATAAGCACTGCAACCGTCCCAACCATCAATGCGAGTGTCAGGTGAAAGTTGTACCATTCCGAAAGGAGCAATCGCTCCTGGATATGTGTGTCCATGAAAATCTGTTCCAATAAAAGGATTTACTAATTTGTAATAAGGAGTTTCAGATGTTTGAGCCTTGATAGTAAAGGCGAAAAAACATAAGCTAAGTGTTAGAAAAATCTTTTTCATTCTTAATTACATTTTAAATATTTAGGATAAACAAAATACGAACTATTTTCTAATTTGATTAAATTGTTATTTTCATCTTTATAAGTACCGATAACCTCTATTTTTGCCATGTTTTCCTCATAATAACCAATATCTTTTTTTGCTATTTCTAAGACGCAAATGCTTTTCATTTGAGGAAGGGGTTGCGATTCTATCTCAAAAGAATATATTGTAGTGTTATCGCAGTCTGTCATCTTACCTATTAAATCCATCTCAAAATCATTCCAAGATGTATTTATTACATATATATATAAGGTGTCTTGCGATGAATATTTATCAATGCTTATAACCACAGGTGCAAAGGATTTTTGAATTGTATGATAGACATCTTTCTTTAAATATTCAACATCGATACAACTCCAACCGATTGCAGGATAAGGTTCGTTGAGTTGCCAAGTTAAACTACCCATACAATAAGGCATAGCACGAAGATGCGATTCTATTCCAATAGAAAAAGCCTCCGATGCCACAATAGAAGTCTTATTTATGTAGTCTTCATCTTTTGAATAAGAGTCAAAACGTTCTAAAATTCTATTTTCAATCAATTCAAATCCACGATTATGTTTTTGATGTATAGCAAAACCTTTATTCTCTTTTGAATAAGGCAAAGTAAAATATTTCTCTACTGTTTTTTTATTAGGAGAAGATTGAAAACCATACTCACTCATAAAACGCGGAACCTTTCTTGTGTAGGTTTCAAGTGTAGAATCGCCCCACCAAACGCCCCAATAATGACAATCTCCTTCGGTAAGACTTGCTTTTCTGCCCCAACCATTAAGCGGAGATGAATGAGTATAATCTATTGTTGGGCAATATTCATTTACAATATTTGGAAGAAGCTCACGAAACAAAGTATTATAGTTCTCAACCGCAAGAGCGGTGTCTTTAACCTCTTTGTCCCAAGACCAATTGCCCCATCCTTCCCAAATTTCGTTGTTTCCACACCATACAGCCAAAGAAGGATGCGAGGAAATTCTTAAAACATTTTGACGAGCTTCAGTTTCAACTTCTGCTAAGTAATCCTTTGTTGCAGGATATAAAGCACACGCAAAAGGAAAGTCTTGCCAAATCAAAATACCCTTTTCATCGCAAGCCTTATACATTTGTTCATCAACATAATATCCACCTCCCCAAACTCTAAGCATATTCATATTACATTCTTTTACCAAATCAATATGCTTAGCCATTCCTTCATATCTTTCTTTGT
>JAGCLI010000246.1 GCA_017647065.1 Bacteroidales bacterium | reverse complement strand
TCCTTGTTCAACTTTTAACGGCGGATCTCTTTGTTACGAATCACCAGTTGTATTTGATCAATTCTCCTCTGGTGCAGTTGTAGGAAGTCCAGACGATATAATGTCTGTATGTATCAATATAGAACATACATTCTTAGGCGACTTAGGTTTTCAAATCATTTGTCCAAATGGACAAAGCGTAGTATTGAAACACAATTGTCATAGTGGTGGAGCAGATTTAGGAATAGCACACTCTTCTAACAATGGTTACGATTCAAATAATAACGCACAAGGTACAGGATGGACTTATTGCTTCTCTAATCAGTACTTAAATGGACAACAAGGAGTAATAGACGGAGGTATGGGTACTCTTGTTGACTCTACAAACACTGTTGATACGGTAGGATATTTTCAAACACCAGTTCAAAACGCAACAGCAGCAACATCAGTAAATAATCCAAATGGTTGGCAAACTGTGGATTTGAATGGATTCCAAGGGTTGGTAGGCTGTCCTTTAAATGGAGAGTGGACAATTAGAATTTGTGATGACTGGGGAGGTGACAATGGATATGTATTCTGGTGGGATTTGGAATTAGGACAAAATAGTGGAGCGACATGGGACTATCAAGTTCCTTTGGATACAGTAATTTGGGAAGGTGTTTCTTTCTACACTCCGACCTCATCAACTACTGCAACGATTGCACCGCCAATTGATAGTGCTGGTACATTCATATTTGACATCACAATCATAGATGATTTCGGTTGTGAATGGGATACTGTTTCTCCTCTTACTGTTGTACAAACTCCAGTTGTTGATTTGGGAGAAGATGTTGCTCTTTGCGAAATGTATAGCGTAGAACTTGATGCAGGAAATGAATCCCCTACTGCTTCGTATGCTTGGAGTCCAACAGGTGATACAACAAGAGTTATCACTGCTCAAACTCATGCAAACTCCAATTCGGTAATTAAATACGAAGTTTTAGTAACAGAATATAATGGAAGCATTTATTGCTATGGTAGAGACTCTATTAACTTATTGGTACACCCTGCTGCAATTGCTGCATTTACTTCCGACAAATTCCCATTAGAAGGATGCGAACCATATAGTTTCCAATTACAAAACACAGCAACAAATGCACAAACATTTGAATGGCATGTAGGCGAAGAATCCTCAACCGACCCTAACCCATCGTTCACATTCCCTTATGGAAGTTATGATATTAAATTGAAGGTTACCTCAGAACATGGTTGTAAAGACTCAATTGAATATTCAGATATCATAAATGTTTATCGTCACCCTGCGGCTGATTTTGGTTGGGAACCAAATAACCCTTACGCTTCAAACCCTACTGCAAATCTTGTAAACCTTACAGAACCTCATGACGCAACTAATCAATATCACTGGACTATTCAAACAAATAAAAACGATGCTAATGCAATAGAAAACATATTTGGAGCAAATCCTTCTTACACTTGGGAACCTCAATCAGGTGAAACTGTTGCAGGAGACTACACAAGTACTTTAGAAGCGTATAGTGTAAACCTAGCACCGAGTGGTTACATTTATGAATGTCACGATACAATTTCAAGAGTAATTACAATTATCAACGATAACCTGATGTTCCCTAACGTAATCACACCAAATGGCGATGGAGTAAACGATGTGTTCTATATTCACAATCTAATAGATGGTCAAGCCTTCCCAGACAACGAACTTTCTATCTATAATCGTTACGGAAAGAGAATATTCTTCATACAAGATATGAGAAACGAAAGCGATTTCTGGGATCCAGCAGCGACAAACACTCCTTCGGGAACTTATTTCTACAGATTCGTTGGACGAGGACCTATTAGAGATGTAGAATATAAGGGTTCAATTGAAATACTGAAATAATACAAACTGTTAAAATACTAATTCTTTTCATATCAAATATCGGATTATCTTGTTAAGATAGTCCGATATTTTTTTTAATTTATAATTTGCAGATTAAAATATTTGTTTTACCTTTGCAAACTCTAAGTGGAAAGATTTGGATTGATTGCAACCACATAAAAAAATGCTAAAACAACATTTTAACATCTTTTTTTAATCCAATCATATCATATCTTTGTTCGCTTAGCGTTATAATTTAGTTTAGTGATTTATAATTTTAAAACAACAAAGTATTATGTCATATTTTTTTACATCAGAGTCAGTTTCAGAAGGGCACCCAGATAAAGTTGCAGACCAAATTTCCGATGCACTTTTAGATGAATTTCTTTCACAAGATGAAAATTCAAAAGTTGCTTGCGAAACATTAGTAACCACAGGCTTAGTAGTACTTAGCGGAGAGGTGAAAGCAGAAGCATACGTTGATGTTCAACACACAGCAAGACAAGTAATAAAAAACATAGGCTACACAAAAGGCGAATATATGTTTGAAAGCAATTCTTGTGGTGTGATTTCGGCAATCCATGAGCAAAGTCCAGATATAAATCAAGGCGTAGAAAGACAAACAGAAGAAGAACAAGGAGCAGGAGATCAAGGAATGATGTTCGGATATGCTTGTAGCGACACAGAAGACTATATGCCACTTTCTTTACAGCTTTCTCATATGTTGGTTTACGAACTTGCGCAAATCAGAAAAGAAGGAAAGCAAATGACATACCTTCGTCCCGATTCAAAAAGCCAAGTTACAATAGAGTATAACGATGACAACACACCAAAAGCCATTAACACAATCGTTATTTCTACTCAACACGATGACTTTGATGAAGAGGCAAAGATGCTTGAACGCATAAAAAAAGACGTAAAAGAGATTTTAATTCCAAGAGTGATAGAAAAGCAACAAAAACAAAGCGTAAAAGATTTGTTTAACGCAGACTACACCTTGCATGTTAATCCAACAGGAAAATTTGTTATAGGAGGACCACACGGAGATACAGGCTTGACAGGAAGAAAGATAATAGTAGATACTTATGGCGGTAAAGGAGCTCACGGAGGCGGAGCATTCTCAGGCAAAGACTCTTCAAAGGTAGATAGAAGTGCAGCATACGCAGTAAGACATATAGCAAAAAATATGGTAGCAGCAGGATTGTGTGAAGAAGTCTTAGTACAAGTAGCATACGCCATAGGAATAGCACAGCCTGTTGGACTTTACGTAAACACATACGGCACTGCAAAGGTGCAAGAAAATGGAAAAACAATGACAGATGGTCAAATAGCCGAAAAAATCAAAACAATATTTGACCTACGTCCTTACGCAATAGTAGAACGCTTCGGATTGAAAAACCCTATCTTTGCTCCAACCTCTTCATACGGACACTTTGGACGTACACCGTATAAGAAAGTAGTGGAAATTCAAAGAAATGGGAAGAAAATTCAAAAAGAAGTTGAGTTCTTTACTTGGGAAAAACTTGATTATGTAGATAGAATCAAAAAAGCCTTTAACCTCTAAAAATAAAGCAAAGAAAATATTAAATAAAGCAAAGAAAAAAAATTTTTTTTCTTTGCTTTATTTTTTTAATTCAAAGAAATATTTCTATATTTGCAATACATATTCGAATATTATGCAAAACACTAAAAGCATAACCTACCTTTGCAAGAACAATTTAAGCAAATAGAGAAAAAAAGTAAAATAGCCATAAACAAAGCGATATGAAAAAAATAGCATTTCTTTTTATTACAATAGTGGTTTTATCATTATCAGCAAAAAGTCAAAACAATGATACTATTTTTAATGATTATTTTTTCCCTAACTATATAACAGAAGACTTTTGCGCTACACCACATTATTTAGATATTAACAATTCTGCCTATCATTATTTGAATAGAGGTCATTATTATTTTGCTATAGAAGGATATTGGGATTGGTATGATTGGTATTCTCATGTACTTGATAGAGCACAACCTTATTTTACAGATACATTATTGACAATTAAGGGTGTTGCAGTCGGAATAAATTATTTGTATTATCCAATAAGTAATTTTTTATCACCACCACAAGAATTATATTTTCCAAGTTTTCAAAAAGTCGAAATGATTACGCCCCTTGTTCGTATTTTAGAAGAAATAGGAGTAGAAGCAATGGCAGATAGTGTAAGAAGACATTATAATAATGTAGAAAAAGGAAAATTAAAAATAATGAATGGGACAATGGAACACGAAATTGCATCAGTGGATATTGATACAAATTTTAATTTAATTGCATCTCTTGATTATACTTTTTTAGAATTTTACTTTGATAATCCTGTCAATGTAAATGGATTATTTTATATAGTAGAAGATATATTACCAAAATCAACCCGTTTGCTTAAAGTAATATTTACCAAAGATTGTTATTCGGAATACCCATCTTTAGTAAGAACTGCCACAGACAGTACTTCTGCAAATTGGATGCATTGGAGTGAACACTCTTATAACAATACTCTGGGAGATAATGGAAATTATATTATGAGTTCATATCTATATTATGATTTGATTCTTGACGAAACAAACGGTTATTATTCTTCTTATACATTACCTATACCAAACACTTGCCAAATGTTCATTTTTCCAATTTTTGCAGAAACAGATTCTACTTTGGGAGATGGTGTGAATTTTGATATGTCGCTTTACAATGCTACGGTTGATAGATATTCCAACGTTTACCCAAATCCTGCAAAGGATATTGTAACAGTGCAATCATCTTTTAAGGTAAAAGAAATAGAAATCCATAACGCCTTAGGACAAGTTGTGTTAAGAAAACAAGGTAGTCAAAATATTGAAACAATAGATGTATCAAATCTTCAAAGTGGAACGTACATCGTAAGAATAAAGACACAACGAGGCTTTGCAAACAAAAAGATTTTGATAGAATAAAACAAAGAAAAAAAATTTTTTTTCTTTAAAAGAATTTGATTGATTAAGTGGTTAGAATAATTGAAAAAGCCGAATCGTTTTCTTGACTCGGCTTTTATTTTTATTTATTTTATTTCTATACTGAATATATTTTTGCTAACAATCTCTGGTATATCTACATTGATTTCTGGTGTGATATAAAAAGTAAGATCATCTTCTGTTTCATTTGGATAAAAACATACGATATTATTTACAATCCATCTTCCTTTCGGTATATTAGTCACAAGAATATTTTCATCTATAACATATTCACAATTACATGTCCAAGTGTTAAACCATTTTTCGTAAAGGTAAATGGTGTCATTGGAAACAACAACATCAAGTCGGGTAACAGAGGGCTTATCTCCATGAGCTGTTCCTGTCAGTCTTGATTTTTTCTTCTTTAACAATAAACTATTATCATTAACTAAACATGTAATAGATTCTATTGGGGGTACTGGAAAATCATAATAAGAAACAATCTCACCTACATAAGTGTACTTCGCCTCTATTTCTTCTTGGTCAGACTCACAACTTATGAAACCAAACGAAACTACCACTAAAAATATAGCAAGTAATAAATCAATCCTTTTTTTCATATCTTTTAATATTTATAAATTATTTTGTTTAATAACCGAAATGCTTGCGATAAATTAAATTGTTTATCGCCTTTCCTCCCCTAAATAAAGTAGAAATAAGTATTTAAAATTCATTTTTCACAAGTATAACTTTGCAAAGCTACAAATATTTTCATATATAACAAGTTTTTTTATATATATTGAAGACGCTTTTGGGATGTTTTATACTAAAAATTCATCTGCATTGTTGGAGATATGTTGAAAAAGCATAATAATTACTTAAAGTTGTCCTGTTTTTTCAAAGTATTTCTTCATTACTAAAATGCCAAGTAGTTTTTCTCTTTTTTTATCTTTGAATTGTTTTACGTATTCATTGGCATTCTTTATTATATTCTTTGCTAATTCGGGATTTTGTTCATAGAAATTCACTCTTTCTATTAAATCGCTAAAATCATCTTTTATTTCAATGTAGTGATGGTTAGGAATCAATGTACCTTCCATAAACCAAGTTTCGTATTTTGGGCGAGGCATTACGGCAATTGAGTTTGAGGACATAATCCATTTAAGATTACTTGCTACATCGTTGCCTTCTATTGCCATAATGTAACGATATTTTAGTTGCTCTTTTATGCTTATTGGTTTACTTTGCCAATTTATTGGATTGATTGAGTCCTTTGCTGTATCTTTTACATCACACATTGGATTGTTTACATACATTTCAATAAACTTTTGTCTAATTGGTTTGCCGTGTGCTGCTCCTCTGAAAAGGATTTTAGGAATTTTGTTTTCAAATTTGCTTTTATCGTTTACAAAGATAAAATGTCTGATTTTATTTAGTTTCAAAAGAATAGAATTCTCATTATCTTGGCTTATTGGACGACTTTTTACTATGGTTGGTTCTTGTTGTAAATCGGTTATATCGCCCGGAGCAAATTTCCAATTTAGGTTTTTAGGAAAGTATCTCGTATATTCATAACTATCAAAGTAATAAACCTTTGAATAGTTTA
Organism: Bacteroidales bacterium; assembly: GCA_017647065.1. Lineage (GTDB taxonomy): Bacteria > Bacteroidota > Bacteroidia > Bacteroidales > P3 > Onthomorpha. The sequence continues at coordinate 798 of JAGCLI010000246.1, read as the reverse complement.
CATTTTTGAGCTTGTGTTTTGCAAGATTAGTGGCTTTCTCGGTAAGAGGCTTGTTTTGTTTTAGCTTATTGTAGTAGTTTAGTCGGAATTGCAAGTCTTCATTGTTGTATTTTGAATAGTATTTCTTTAAGAAAAAGTGCTTTCTCGCTTTTAAAATAAAGTGAGGTGTTAGTAGGATTGTGCAGGCTTTTAGGTAGTAAAAAAATTTCATTGAAGTAATTTTCTAAGGCTTTTATTTATTTTTGCGAATGACTAACCAATTTGTTTGCAAGTGAGAACTCTTCCAATTATTACCTATTCTCACAATTTGATTCTCTGAATTTCTATACCACCCTTCTGACCATGAACCCATATCTAAGTAAATTGCTTGTTCATAGCCAAAGGAAATTAAGGTATTTGTAAAATCTTCTATCGTCATTCTATCAAGCGATTCTATTAAGTGAGTTTCACCTTCTTTTTGTGCTAAGGCTCTACGAAATGTTGCACGATTTTTAAAGATTTCACAAGCCTTTGCTTCCCCATTTTCTATCAAATGCATTTGTTGGAAGTAATCTCCTTTTTCTTTTACAGCTCTTGCTATTGCTAATTTATGGTTCGAATCTAAGGCTTCTATCTTTACTTGATCTCCTATTATTAAACAATAGGCTGTTTCTGCATCTGTGGGATAGATTCTTTTCTTTCCGTTTGAGACAGAAGTGCCTACAACGTCTTCGGGAGCCTTTGAGGTAAAGGCTGCAACAACACACGTCAATAAATTGGTGTTATTGATGTCTGGTTTTACTCTTTGAAAATGAAAAT
>JAGCLI010000245.1 GCA_017647065.1 Bacteroidales bacterium | reverse complement strand
TTGAAACAAGTTGGGAAGTTTGCAATAAAGTAGGTGGCATACACACAGTAGTATCAACTAAGGCAAAAACCTTAAAAGAAAGAATAAAAGGAGAGTTGATATTAATTGGGCCAGATATTTGCAAAGACAAAACAGAAAATATAGAATTTGAAGAAGACAATAGCCTATTTAATTCTTGGAGATTGTACGCACAATCAAAAGGATTAAGAATTAGAATAGGAAAATGGAAAATTATTGGAGAGCCAATAGTAGTTTTAGTTGATTTTTCTCAATACTTTTCACAAAAAGACGAAATATTTTCAAGTTTTTGGCAAGACTATGGTTTAGATAGCATAACAGGAAGTTGGGATTATATAGAACCTTGTTTATTTGGCTATGCTACAGCAAAGGTTATAGAGAATTTTTATGAATTTTACGCCAAAGCAAACGACAAAATAGTAGCACAATTCCATGAATGGATGACAGGAAGTGGTATTTTGTATTTGAAAAAGTATTGTCCACAAGTAGCAACCGCCTTTACAACACACGCAAGCGTATTAGGACGTTGCTTAGCAGGTAATAATATGGCTTTATATAGTTCTTTGCAATACTACGAAGGAGAAAACATTGCAAATCAATTTAATTTAAGAGCCAAATACTCAATGGAAAAACTCTCGGCCTTAAATGCTGATGTATTTACTACTGTAAGCGAAATTACAAATGCTGAATGCAAACAATTTTTCAAGAAATCAGCCGATGTAATCACACCAAACGGATTTGAAAACGACTTTGTTCCAAAAGCAGAAGCATACGAAGAAATATCAAATGCCTCACGCAAAAAAATAATCTCAATAGCAGAAGAGCTTACCTCTACAAATATTTCACAAAATGCTTTTTTAATTATCAATTCAGGACGTTATGAATTTAAAAACAAAGGAATTGATATTTTCATTAAAGCATTAGGAGAATTAAACAAATCAAACATAGAAAGAGAAGTTGTAGCCGTTATTGCCGTTCCAGCATATAATATAGATGAACAAAGAGATTCTATATTAAATGAAATAAAGGCTAACGAACTTAAAAACTTACAAAGCGATAAAGTAAAAATCATCTTTATACCATCTTATTTAGATGGAAACGATGGTAGAGTAAATATTCCATATTTTGATTTTCTAACAGGATTTGATTTATCAGTTTTCCCATCTTACTACGAACCTTGGGGATACACACCAATGGAAAGCCTCGCTTTTGGAGTTGCAAGCATAACTACAAGTTTAGCAGGTTTCGGACGTTGGATGAATAATGGAAAATACGACATTGACAAAGCCCTTACTGTTATTGAGCGTACAGATAACAATACTGAAGAAGTTATAAATAAGATTAAACACACAATAGAAGAGTTTTTGAAAAACAACGAAGAAGAAAATAAAAAAATAAAAGCAAAAGCGATGCAACTTTCTTCAAGTGTAGTTTGGGAAAAACTCATAAATAATTATTTTGATGCATATAATAGGGCTATTTCAAAGGCTGATTTCAGAAAAGAGCAATATAGTCATAAGCAATCGTGTTGTGAAGAATTTAACAACAAGATAAATTGGGGAGAGTCGCCTAATTGGAAAAAAATATTCGTAAAACAAAAAATGCCATCAAAATTAGAATTTCTCCAAACATTGAGTAAAAATCTTTGGTGGACTTGGAACAATGAAGCATACGAACT
>JAGCLI010000244.1 GCA_017647065.1 Bacteroidales bacterium | reverse complement strand
TTCTACAGTTTCTTGAGAACCATAAGCACTAATCATATATCTTATTCTATTATCCATTTCTCTGTTTATCTCATCATCAGTAACCTCTATTGAATCTATTTCTGCTTGATGCAACATCAGTTTATTTATTAGCATTCCCTCTAACAAATCACATTTTTGCTCGTATTCATTTTCAATAATGAGTTTACTATTCATCTTTTGTTGCAGGAAAGCCGTTTCTAATTCTGATTTTTTAATCATATTTTGTCCTACAACGGCTATTACTTTATCTATAACATCATCATTATTGACATTTTGTGCAACCGCAACAAAACTAAACATAAAAACTAAGACTAATAATGAAAATAACTTCTTCATAAATCCGCTCTATTATTTTATGCTATCATAAACTTGTTGATTTATCTTGTATTGATATTTTGCTCTTAATTCTGTTATCCATTGTTTTTCTAAGAAAGATTGATAATCAGAAGTAACTAAACCTTTGCATTCATCTAATTGCTTTGGTTCAGACTCAACCCAAGAATTTAAAATCAAAAATGTTATTTTTTTATTCTTTGTTTCATAGAACTTCATTGTTCCATCTTTTTGCAAAGTATCAGACCAAAACAAAGAATCTACCATTTTATTATCCCCTTGTTCGTACTTATTCCATTTATAAACAACTTTTTTGTCTATATCTGCTTGCTCTTTAATTTTAAGTTTTTGAGATATTTTTGCTTTCGTTTCTTCATTAGTCCAACCTTTGCGAATCGCTTTATTAAGTATTTTTTCTATCTTTTTAGAATCTTGCTTATCTGCATCAATACTCCAAAGAGTTACACTTGCTCTTTTACCCCAATAATATTTCGATTGATTTTCTCCAAAATATGTTTGTAAACCAAGAGTATCTATAAGAGATTTATTCCACACCATTTTGTCTGTAATTGAGAATATCAAAACTCCATCGGCAAACTCTTGCATATCCAATTTTATTTCAGGATATTTTTCCTCTAATTTGCTATCAGCATAATTTACAACTTGCTCTAAAACCACTGTATTATAAACCTTTTCCAAATAAGAAGGCAAGTATTCTGCAGGTTGAGTACGTTGGTGTTTTTCTATTTCTTTTGCTAAATCATTTACAGTAAAAGAAAAATCGCCTATTCTAAAAAGTTCTGCATCGTTTGTAAAATCAGCGGGTATTTTCCAAGTTGCCGAAAAAACAGAATCAGTAACTATTTTCTCAATTTCTTTTAATAATTCTCTATCTTCTACAAACCCATACTCCTTTTTAGACTTTTCCGCAAAAGACTCCAAAGATTTAAAACTTCTTTCATCTTTTGAAATCCTATTTTCAATAGTACCTTTTTGTTGCTCAAAAGAAGGAATCGCCTTATATTTAATCGGTTTAATTATATGCCAACCAAAAGAAGTTTGAAACGGTGCTGAAAATTCTCCTTCTTTTAGTTTTGATAATTGCAAAACATAAGGAGCTGGTATTGTATTTACCTTTTGATTTTTCAAAACACCACCTGCACTTGCAGTAGATTTGTCATCTGAATACACCTTTACGATACTATCAAAAGAAACATTATCTTGCTGCAATTTTGCATACACCTCGTTTATTATTCTTTGGCTTTCTTGATCTGAACGACTTGTATTATCAATCCAAATATGAGATAAATCCACGCTACTACAAAAAGCAGGCATTTTATCTGTCAATTTAATAATGTGGTAGCCAAAACGAGTTTTGATTGGATTGGAAATTTCTCCTACCTGCATTGAATAGCACGCATTTTCAAAAGGATAAATCATCACCATAGAAGTGAAATATCCTAAATCACCACCATTACCTTTGTAGTTTTGCTCTTTTTTATCTTTTGCAGAAGGATCATCTGAATATTGTCTTGCAAGTTCAGAAAAATCTTCACCTTTCAAAGCCCTTTCTCTAATACTCATTGCCTTTTTATAAGCATTTAAAGTATCAGTTGGATTAGCATTTTCTGGCAACGAAATCAAAATATGCGAAGCTCTTACAAAAGTTTTTGTTCTTTCATAAGCCTCATCAATCAACGATTGAGTAACCTGAGCGTCATTTAAATATGGAATAATCAATTGTTGTCTATACTTTTCGACTTCTTCTAAATAAGAAGGAATAGTATCTAATCCCAATTCTCTTGCTTGTAATAATTTTAGCTTATAATTGATAAAAAGTTCAAGGTAAGCATCTAAATCTTCCTTATTTATTTTTCCAGAAGTAAGACTATTTTTGTTATACATTTTCAAGAACTCTGCCTTGCTTATCTTTTCGCCTGCAACTTCCATAACAACGCTTTCATCTGTTTGAGCCTTTAAATTAAATCCTATGCCCAAAACAAACAAAGCAAAAAGAACAAATACTTTCTTCATTTTCAAACTATCTTGAATAATTAGGTGCTTCTTTTGTTATTGTAATATCGTGTGGGTGACTTTCTGCATAACCTGCGGCAGTGATTTTGATGAATTTAGCCTTTCTCAAAGCCTCTACATCAATACTTCCTGTGTATCCCATACCAGCCTTTAAACCTCCGACTAATTGATAAATTACCTCTCTAACTGTACCTTTATAAGGAACACGTCCAACAATACCCTCTGGAACTAACTTTTTGATATCATCTTCCATATCTTGGAAATATCTATCTTTTGAACCTTGTTGCATTGCATCAAGAGAGCCCATACCTCTATAAGACTTGAATTTTCTACCTTCCATAATGATTGTATCGCCCGGACTTTCCTCTACACCAGCCAAAAGGCTACCTGCCATAATTGTACTTGCACCTGCTGCCAATGCTTTAACGATATCTCCAGAATAACGAATACCTCCGTCTGCAATTACAGGGACTCCTCTTCCCTCTAATGCCTTTGCAACATCGTAAACAGCAGATAACTGAGGAACACCAATACCTGCCATAACTCTTGTAGTACAAATACTTCCCGGTCCAATACCTACTTTAACTGCATCAGCACCTGCATCTGCAAGAGCAATAGCAGCTTCTGCTGTTGCAATATTTCCACAAACAATATCAATATTTGGATATTTTGGTTTCACTCTTTTAAGAGTATCAATCACATTTTTAGAATGACCATGTGCAGTATCGATAACAATAGCATCAACACCTGCTGCAACAACTGCATCAATTCTATCGTCCATATCACGAGTTACACCTATTCCTGCTGCAACTCTCAAACGTCCCATTTTGTCTTTGCAAGCGTTTGGACGCTCTTTTAATTTTATAATATCTCTATAAGTTATCAAACCTACGAGTTTTCCATCTGCATCAACAACTGGCAACTTTTCTATTCTATGATTTTG
>JAGCLI010000243.1 GCA_017647065.1 Bacteroidales bacterium | reverse complement strand
TCACCTATTTTTAGAGAAGAATTGCAAAGTTTCATTCTATGGAAAAAACAACAAGGATTTGAAATAGTAGAATTATATACTGATCAAGTTGGAACAACTGCAACTGCTATAAAAAATTATCTTCACAATCTTTGGGCAAATAGCAATGGGGATTTTGCAGATTATCTTTTGATTTGTGGCGATACAGGACAAATTCCTGCTTGTGAGGGAGTCCACATGTATTATTCAAATGACAGCCAACCAACAGACCTTTATTATGCAGAATATACAGGAGATATTTTACCAGATGTATTTTATGGAAGATTCTCTGCCTCATCTACCTCTCAAATGAGAAATATAATAGAAAAAACTATTAAGTACGAGAAATATGCTTTTGAAAACAACGAATATCTTAACAAAGTTCTTTTAGTTGGAGGAAAGGAAACAAGTGGTAATGCTCCTACTTGTGTAAACGGACATTTAAATTATGCTAAGCAATATTTTGCAGGCATGGACACATCTATATATTATAACCCTTCTTCAGCAAACTATGTTTCTGAAATAAAACAAAAAATGAATGAAGGTAGAAGTTGGATAAATTATTCAGCACATTGCGATAAAACAGGTTGGGCAAATCCTTCTTTTGACAAGACAGATGTTGGTCAAATGACTAATACAGGAAAATATAGTTTCTTTATAAATAATTGTTGCTTATCAAGTCGTTATAATGATACTGTATCTGAATGCTTTGGAGAAAAGCTTCTAAGAGCAGAAAATAAAGGAGCAATAGGTGTTATAGGTGGTTCAAACTACACTTATTGGGACGAAGATTTTTATTGGGCTGTTGGAGCAAAAAGCCGTAACTTAAATCCGACTTACAATAGCAATAAATTAGGATGTTATGACAGATTCGTCCACACTCATGGTGAAGAATTTGGAGAGTGTTATGTAAGTGCAGGAGAAATTGTCGTTGCAGGAAACTTAGCAGTTACAACCTCAGGCTCAGATTTGACTGAATATTATTGGGAAATTTATAATTTACTTGGGGATCCTTCTCTTATACCTCACTTAGGTCAAGGATTAGAGTTTAATGTTGATTTACCAGAATTGCTAAGTTTAGGAGAAAGCGAATTAAGTCTTGAAGGATTGCCTGCATACACATACGTAGGTTTGTCTTTGGAAGGAGAATTGTTAGGAGCTGCACAAGCAAATGAAAATGGTGAGGTAACAATAAATTTTGAGCCTATAAACGATACTGCTTATATTAAGGTTGTTTTAACAAATCAGTTCTATAAAACTAAGATTGATTCAATCCTTGTTGCACCAAGCCAAGAGGCTTTCATAAGTCTTCAAGATATTGCATTTATTGACGTAGAAACTATGCAAGAAGCCTCAAAACTTACTCCTTCAAAAGAATATTTCTTGAATTTTACTGCAAAGAATGTAGGTAATCAACCTCTTCTTAATGCAAATGTTGCTTTGGATAGTGCGAACAATTCAATTATTGTTGTAGGTGCTAAAAATCTTGGAACTATTGAGGCAAATCAAGAGGTTCAATCAACAAATAATTTAAAAATAAAGGTTGGTGATGGACTATTTGAAGGAACTACTGTTTCTCTAAGAGCAACCGTAACAGGTAATAACTATTCTAAATCAAAAGATATTACAAAGAATGTTGTCGCTCCAAAATTGGTTATTAGCTCTATAAAGATTTCTGATGTAAGTGAAGGAAAACTTGTTAGGGTTACTTTGGGCAATAATGGAAGTGTTGAAGTTGCAGAAGGTAGTTTAGAAGTTAAGGAAATATCTGATTGGGTTAATTTAAATTCTAATTCAATTACTGTTCCAACTATAAGTTCTAATTCAGACACTGAGGTATCTTTCACAATGAATGTTGAGGATTCCGTTTTCTCTCAACAAGATTCTTTATTCTTTACCATAGATTATGTTAGCGGTTACTATATGGTTTCAAAATCATACTTAATCAACCTTTCAAGTCAATTTGAAACTTTTGAAAGTGGGGATTTTACTGCTTCTGCTTGGGAGTTAGATGCCGCTACT
>JAGCLI010000242.1 GCA_017647065.1 Bacteroidales bacterium | reverse complement strand
GGCAACTTCATTTGTTCCGTAGATTGCTGCTTCTTTTGCTTTACTTCCGCGTTCTATGTGAGTAGTTACGTTCTCTAAGACTACAATTGCGTCATCGACCACCATACCTAAGGCGATTGAGAGGGCAGACATAGAGATAATGTTGATTGTATTGCCGGTTATCAATAAGTAAATAAAGGCTGATATTAGTGCAACAGGGATTTTTACCATAATAATAATGGTTGCTCTCCATTCTCCAAGGAAGAAAAGAACGACTATCACGACAAACAAACAGGCAAGAACGAATGTCTCTACCAAAGAATTGATTGAGTTCTCAATGTTGTCGGTTGTGTTCATTACTTCTTCAAGGTGAATGTCTTTTGGTAGGTTCTTTTGGATTTTTGGAAGTTCTGCTCTGATTTTTTCCATTACTTCCACTGAGTTTGCTCCTGTTTGTTTTTGGATTACAATGGTTGCTCCTTTTACTCCATTAACAAAACTTTCTTGTGCTTTTTCTTGTATGCTGTCGCTTACGTATGCTACGTCTCTAAGGAAGATTGGTTTTCCTCCATAGTTGGCTACCACTACGTTGTTTAAGAGTTCACTTTCTTTTATTTCTCCTTCTATACGTAATGAATAGGTTTCTGAACCTACATCTATGCTTCCTCCTGGTGTGTTAACGTTTTCGGTTGCAACTGAGGAGCCTATTTGTTCTATTGTTAGATTATAGGCTTCTAATTTGTTAGGATCGCAGTTTATTACAATCTCTCTTTGTGGTGCTCCTGAGATTGATACTGATCCAACTCCGTTTATACGGTTCAAAGGGTTTGCAACGGCGTCATCTAATATCTTATAAAGTGCGGCAGTGCTTTCATTTGATGTTGCAGACAAGATTGCAATCGGCATCATGTCGGTTGAAATCTTTAATATCATAGGATTGGTACAGCCATCTGGTAAGGCTTGTTTTACCATCTCTATTTTGTCTCGCATATCGTTTACTGCGTCATCTATATCTATACCCCAATTAAATTCACAGCCTATGATTGCAGTGTTTTCTTTTGAGGTTGATGTTAATTCTTTTAAATCACTGACTGTGCTTAATGCACTTTCCATTATTTTCGTTACGTTGTTTTCAACGTCTTCTGCACTTGCTCCTGGGTATGAAACAATGACACAGGCCTGGTTCATTTCTATTTCAGGCATTTGGTCAATGGAAAGTTTACTTAGTGAGAATAGCCCTAATATTATTATGGCTATAAATATCAGTGAGGTGGTTATTGGTCTTTTGACCGAGGTTTCGTATATTTTCATATTGTTTTATCTGTTTTTGTGTGTGTCTTTATTTTATAACCTCTACTTTTGTTCCGTCCATTAGTTTGGATTGTCCTGTGATTACTACGTTTTCTCCGTCTGCTATACCTGAAATTATTTCTATTTTGTCTTCTATTCTTCTTCCTAATTGTACTTTGCGATATTCAACTACTCCATTGTTTTCTACAAATATGTATTTGTCGTTTGAACCAGATTGTTTAACGACTGCTTTGTCTGAAACCATTATTGTTGCTGCTTTTCCAAGGTTTAATTCTACTCGTCCAAACATTCCTGGTTTTAGTTTAGAGTTTGCATTGTTTACTTTTACCTCGCAAGTGAAAGTTCTTGTAAGTGGATCTATTGTAGGGTAAATTAAAGATACTGTTCCTGCAAATTCTTCTTCTCCAAAAATTTCTGTTTTGGCCTTTACTTGCATTCCTTTCTTAACGTTGTTGTAGAAACTTTCTGGAATGTTGATTTTGAGTTTTACAGGATTGATTTGCATTACTTGAAGAATTGGTTGTCCTGCTGCAACATCTCCGTTGTCAAAGTTTCTTGCTGTAACTATTCCGTTGATAGGAGAGGTAAGATATATGTTGTCTTTTAAGTTTTCAGCACTTTTTTTTGCTACATCATATTGCATTTGCAATTGATCAAGTTGTTGTTTGCTTACTCCTCCTGATTGATAAAGTGCTTTTACTCTTTCTAATTCTATTTTAAGGTTATCTAATTGTGCAAGTGAGGTTGCAAGTTGTGTGCTTTCCATTTTTACTAATTGCTGACCTTTTTTGACAACGTCTCCAACTTCTACAAATATTTTTTCTATTCTTGTTCCACCTGCTGAGGCGATATAGTTCTTTACTGCTGCATCTACTGTGGTAGAAAACTCATATATTCTGTCGATTTCTTTGCTTTGTGCTTGTTCTATTTTTACTTTGAATACGTCTGTTGTTTTCTTAGCTTCTTCTTTTACTTCTTTTTTTGAACAACCTACCGCAATTAACGATAGTAAACTTAGAAAATAAATTGCCTTTTTCATTGTTTTCGTCTGTTTTTATGTTTTTTATTATTATTTATTCTTTTCCTAATACTTTTTCTAAATTGGTTTGTGCTATAAGATAGTCATATAGCGATTGTTGATAGGTTAGGTTTGCTTGTGTCATTGATAATTCGCTGTCATTTAGTTCTAAAATTGTTCCTGCTCCTGTTTGG
>JAGCLI010000241.1 GCA_017647065.1 Bacteroidales bacterium | reverse complement strand
CTCTTTTATAGGTTTCAATTCTACCTTTCCTCCTCTTGAAAGTACGAAGTTGAAAATCTTCATTGCGTGATCTTGTTCTTCTTTGAATTGAATGTTAAACCAATTTGCAACGCCTGAAAATCCTTTATCAGACATATCTGCTGACATTGAAAGATAAAGATATGCAGACCAAAATTCTGCATTTATTTGTGCATTTAATGCTTCTTCTAATTTTTTACTTAACATAGCCATTATTTGTTTTGTTTTTTATAATCTTATTTTTTCTTTCTTATATTAACGAAAAAACTTGCTAAAAGTTGTAATTTTGCAAAGAAAAAACTAATTTTTATTATGAATTACCAAGAAACCTTAGATTATTTATACTCTTATTTACCTATGTTTCAAAGAATAGGTGCTGCAGCTTACAAAGAAGATATTTATAACACAGTTGAATTGATGAAAGCATTGGGAAATCCTGAAAAAAAGTTTAAATCAATTCACGTTGCAGGCACTAACGGCAAGGGGTCTTCATCTCACCTAATTGCTTCAATACTTAGAGAAAAAGGCTTAAAGGTTGGACTACACACTTCTCCTCATTTAAAAGATTTTCGTGAGAGAATAAAAATCAATAACCAAATGTGCGAGGAGGATTTTGTTGTAAAATTTGTAGAAGACAACAAAGAAGTGATAGAAAGAATTAAACCCTCGTTTTTTGAAACAGCCGTAGCTATGGCTTTTACTTATTTCGCACAAGAAAATGTAGATGTAGCAATTATAGAAGTAGGAATGGGTGGAAGATTAGACTCAACAAATATCATAAACCCTCTTGCGTGTTTGATAACTAATATTTCTTTTGACCATACTCAATTCTTAGGAAATTCATTAGAAAAGATAGCAGAAGAAAAAGCTGGAATCATTAAACAAAATACTCCTATTGTAATTTCTCAAACACAAAAAGAAACTCAAAATGTATTCTTAGCAAAAGCAAACGAAAAGAACGCTCCTATATGTTTTGCAGATAGTTATCTATCTTGCGAAAATGTTTCTCATAGTCAAGGTTTGCTAAAAATGGATATTTATCAAAACAAAACAGAACGTTTAAATAATTTACAATCTTCTCTTTCGGGTTATTATCAACAAAGGAATATTCTTGGCGTTATTGCATTGATTGATACGCTTAATAAATATCACAATTTCAATATTAGTGATAAAGAAATAATTGAGGGCATTAAAAATATATCTTCAAACTTCCCTATTGCAGGTCGTTGGCAAACTCTTTGCAAAAAGCCTTTAACAATTTGCGATACAGGACATAATGAAGACGGATTAAAGTATGTAATTGAACAAATAAAGAATACTCCTCACAAAAAGCTAAGATTTGTTTTGGCAATGGTAAATGACAAAGACGTAAATAAAGTTTTATCAATGTTGGACAAAGAGGCTGAATATTATCTCTCACAAGCAAATATTCCAAGAGCCTTACCTGTAAATGAATTGGCTGAAAAAGCAAAACAAGCTGGGCTTTCCTTTACTCAATACGAAACAATCTCGCAAGCATTAGCAAAAGCACAAGAAGAAGCCGAAGAAAATGACTTGGTTTTCGTAGGAGGCTCAACCTTTACCGTAGCAGAGGTTGTGTAAGTCTAAAAGCTTGAAAAAAATGAAAGAAAAAACAAAATAAATGAAAGAAATAATTTATTAAATGAAAGAAAAAAAAATTTTTTTCTTTCATTTATTTTTTTGATTGATTAACAAAGAAAAAATTCCAACAACAATACATCATTATCCCTGCTTGATTGTCTAAGGTGTCTTCGCTAAAAAACGAGATTAGCATAATTGCAAGAAAAATTATATAGTAAGGATTTTTATTTAGCGAGAAACGAAACATTGGATAGAATAAAAACGCAAACCAAATAAGCAATCCTATTATTCCATAGCTGAAAACAACTGAGAAATATTGATTATGCGTTCTCATATTAGTGTCTGCTAATTCAGAATTATTGATTTCTAATTGTTTTTTCAACTCTCGTGGAGCATTTCCTGTGCCTACTCCTACTAAAAGATTATTTTTAATTACCTCAAAACTGTTTTCCCAAAGCTCAATCTTTTGAATTAGAGAAGAGCCCTTTACTTTATTTTCTTTTTCATAAGCTTCAATTTCATAGAAAGTAGAATACAAACGCGATTTCAATGGTATTTTTTCTGCATAGACATAATTAGGAATCCCTTTCTTTATATTCTCTAAATCTTTTTCCGATAGTTTTTCCCAACCTTTTAAATTCTTTTCATAACCCTTTGAATTTAAATATCTAATCGCTATATCAACATAGAGAAACTCCCCTTCTTTTGATTTACACACTGCATTTCTATCTTCTTTTAAATATTTTTCTACCCCATCTTGCATTTGCGAGTAATCAACCTTATCAAAAATATAATTTCCGTTTTCAATAATCATATTTTCTTTCACCTCTCCATTCTTAGGCACAAAGTAATCTTTATAATAGTAAGAAAGGCAAGAAACAATTGCAAAAACAAAAAGAGAAAATATTGAGATAAATATTGCAAAGGCTATTTTATTTTTTTTCTTAAAAAGAAAATAAGTTGGAATAATAAAAAACAAGATAGCGAAACTAATAACGACTCCGGTTAATGCAGAGGTTAGAATCATATATGCTTCAAACCACAAGGCAAATAATAGAAAAAGAGTTTTTTTGTTTTGAATGCAATAAACAACTATAAAAGATGAGGCAAGGGTTAAATGAAGTGCAAAACGAATATGAGAACAAAATGGCATAATTGTGCGAACATCGGGATTTTCTATTGTAAGAAAATTAAACATTCCTATAAAGGTTGCAACAAGTAGCGAAAGAATATAAGCCCAAGCATAGATTTTAAGATTTTTTCTCTCTTGTAAATCAAGGTTCATTAGATATAGAGGTACAATTAAAAAAGGCAGAGATTTTTCTAATTGTTTCCAAGCCTCACTTCCCCCTCCGCTCCAAATCATTCCAAGACATATAAGAGCAAAGAAAGAAAAAACTGCTATTAAAACGTCTTTTGAATAGGATTTTAGGCGAGACTTGTCTGCAAAAACAAACCTTATTGCCATAAAAACCATAGCAAATGACATTAAAGCGTGAGAAAAAATCATTCCCACAATGCTAAGACAAATTATTGCAATGTCTAAATACGAAGAATCTAACTTATGCTTCATAATTGCCAATAAAACTAAAAACAAGTTTAAATTATTGTTTGACAACTTAAAAATAAGTTATATCTTTGCATTTTATTTTTTACACGTAACAATAAATATGAAGAAATTAGCAGTAGTTGCCTTTGGTGGAAACGCACTTTTGAGAAGCGGACAAAAGGGTACTTATCAAGAACAAATAAACAATGTAACTGAAACTTGTAGTTCACTTTCTAACCTTTTGAAACAAGGTTATAATTTGGTGATTGGACACGGTAATGGTCCACAAGTTGGAAACGTAATGCTTCAACACGAAGGTGGAAAAAAGCATTTCAATATAGAATCTATGCCAATGGATTTTTGTGTTGCTGAAACACAAGGTTCAATCGGTTATTTGATAGAACAAGGTTTCAGAAATGTTTTTGCAAAAGAAAACATAGACAGAAAAGTTTTAACTTTACTTACACAAGTTGTAGTAGATGAAAAAGATTCTGCTTTCCAAAATCCAGTAAAGCCTGTTGGTCCTTACTATACTAAGGAAGAAGCTGATGCTTTTGCTGCTGAAACTGGTGCAAAATATGCAAAGGATTCTAAAAGTGATAAATATCGTAAGGTTGTTGCTTCACCTAAGCCTTTAAAAATAAACAATATTGAAATTGTAAAGCAACTTGCTTTGGAAGGAAACGTAGTTGTAACTGTTGGAGGTGGCGGAATTCCTGTTGTAGAAGAAAATGGAGTAAGAGGAGTTGAAGCAGTAATTGATAAAGACTTAGCTTCTGCATTAACAGCAGTAGAAATCGGTGCTGATGAGTTTTACATTCTTACAGATGTGCCTAAGGTATATATCAATTTCCGTCAACCTGATGAAAAAGCCTTAGATGTACTTACTGTAAAAGAAGCAGAAGATTTGCTTTCACAAGGACAATTTGGCGAAGGTTCAATGGCACCAAAAGTAAGAGCAGCTTTACACTTTGTAAAGAATGGAGGAAAAGAATGTATCATTACAGAAGCAGGACAACTTTCTAACCCTTCTTGCGGAACAAGAATAATAAAAGAATAATTACATAAACAATTAAAAATTTTTTAATTATGGGATTTAATTTAAGAAACAGAAACTTTTTGAAATTATTGGATTTCACTCCAAAAGAAATTCAATATATGTTGGATTTAGCAAGAGATTTAAAAAGAGCTAAATATGCAGGTACTGAACAACCAAGATTAAAAGGTAAAAACATCGCTTTGATTTTTGAAAAGACATCTACTCGTACTCGTTGTGCGTTTGAAGTTGCTGCTCACGACCAAGGAGCTCACGTTACTTACCTTGGACCTTCTGGTTCTCAAATCGGAGTTAAAGAATCTATGGCTGACACTGCTCGTGTATTGGGTAGAATGTTTGATGGTATAGAATATCGTGGTTTTGAACAAAAAATCGTTGAAGAATTAGCACAACACGCTGGTGTTCCTGTATGGAATGGTCTTACAAACGAGTTTCACCCAACTCAAATCTTGGCTGACTTCCTTACAATGATGGAACACACTGACAAACCATTGAATAAAGTTTCTTATGCTTACATTGGAGATGCTCGTTACAACATGGGTAACTCTCTTATGGTAGGTGGAGTAAAAATGGGAATGGATGTAAGAATCGTTGCTCCAAAAGGACTTCAACCAGATGCAGAATTAGTTGCTACTTGCCAAGAAATAGCAAAAGAAACTGGTGCTACATTAACTATAACTGACAATGTAGCAGAAGGTGTTAAAGGTTGTGATTTCTTATACACTGACGTATGGGTATCAATGGGAGAACCAGCAGAGGTTTGGGCTGAAAGAATCGCTTTATTGAAACCTTACCAAGTAAATAAAGAAATGATGGAAATGACAGGTAATCCAAAATGTAAATTTATGCACTGCTTACCTGCTTACTACAACTTAGAAACACAAGTAGGTCGTGATGTTTACAAACAATTCGGCTTAGATGGAGTTGAAGTTACAGAAGAAGTTTTTGAAAGCGAAAACTCTATCGTATTCGATGAGGCAGAAAACCGTATGCATACAATAAAAGCAGTTATGGTTGCAACACTTGGCGACTAATTGCTTTGCAATCTTAATAGAAATAAGGGAGGAATTTAATTCTTCCCTTATTTTTTTATTTTTTTAAATAGGGCTAATAAATTAGATTCGCCACGAATTTTCGGATGTAAACAAAATTTCTATAAATTTAACGCCGAATGCGTGCGATATTTTCAACTCTAAATTTTCTGTTCGCAAATATTGAAATTATAAGCCCTTAATTAAAAATCACAAAATCAATGACTTAATTTTTTAAAGCCCAATTTTTGCCCATAAAGTCTTTGATTTTTGCGATTTTTTCGCTGTTTT
>JAGCLI010000240.1 GCA_017647065.1 Bacteroidales bacterium | reverse complement strand
GTTGGTAAGCGGAAGCGTGGTAACAAAATACCGTCTTCCATTTTTACTTTTCTAAATCCTTCTCCATTAGGATTTAAATCTTCCATTTCTTCGCCAACAATACCTTCATATTGTCCTGCATAATAAGCATCTGTTGTGAAAACATTTTCACCTGATTGTTGATCATCCATCATTTCCAAGAAACCTGCATCTACAAGTATTCTTTCATTTACTCTATCAGTTCTCCAAGAGCAATATTCGTTAGCTTGTAACCAACTAACTCCCACAACAGGATAATCTGCCCAAGAAGAATGACGGAAATAATAATCAACCATTGGTTCGTTGTAGCTCAACTTTGAACGCCACACCAATGTATCAGGCAAAGCCTTTTGATAAACCTCTGGATAGTCATTTCCATAAACTCTATTCAACCAATAAAGATACTCTCTGTAATCTAAATTAGTTATTTCACATTCGTCCATGTAGAAAGACGAAATAGTTACTCTCTTAGGTTGGTTATGCCATTCGTATCTTACATTATCGGTAGTTTGTCCCATTACAAAAGAACCACCTTCTATAAATACCATTCCCGGAGGAGTCATTTGGTCTTCACCTTTTGCAGATTCAAATCCACCCCATTCAGGATTATCATAATCCCAGCCTGTTGTAGCAGATTGGTCTGATCCTTTACAATTTGCAAACAATACAATAATTCCAAAACAAAGGACTAATTTACTGATCAATGCCTTATTCATATCTTTAATTTTAAATTATTTCTATATTTTTACCTCAATTAAAATGATGGACACTTAATTGCTTTTATTTTCTTACGTTTTTCTGGACAAGGAAGTTGCATTCCAAGCGATATTTCGTGAGCTCCACCCGATGCATTTGACAATTTAGACACGGTTATATCATAACTATATCCAATTTTAATGTTTTCATGTTGCAAACCAAACAACAATATCAACGCATCTGAATTATCAAAACCTATTGATTGTCTATACCAAGTTCCAACAATAAATGGACTCCAATCCAAATACAATCCATAGTTTAACATTTGGAATCCTCCTTGATAACTATAAATCACATTTGGAGAAATAATAGGTGCTCCAAAGAAAGCATTTGTTCTTCTTTTATCTCTACTCAAATTAAGTCTTATACCCCCATTTGCAGTAAAACGCATAGGAATTCTATTATAAGAAATAAAACCATCGTTAGGTCTTGTTAAATTATTTGCAGCTCCACCTATGTACCAATTCTCTCCATACAATACAAAAGCAGCTCCAAAATCAACAAAAGTATGAGATAACTCCTCTGGACGTGCAGCCATAGTAGAGTAGATAAAACCATATCTTGGGTCAATCATATCAGGGAAAGAAAGTTGATCCCAATCCAAACTTCTATTTGTTACACTTGCTTGTGCAGCCAAATTAAGAAAAATATCGTTAGTCAACTTCAAACGTAAAGAGTAAATTAACGAAGCTACATTTGTACGATAAAACTCACTTTGCATATCACTCATTATAGTAACACCCACACCCCCTGCAAGAGCATCAAAATATTGATCATAACTTGCAGAAAACGTTTTAAACGCACCTAAAGTTGGCCATTGATCTCTGTAAGACAAAGAAACTCTTGGACAAACAGCCGAACCAGCTAATGCAGGATTAGTATATAATGGATTGGCATAAAACTGCGAAAAATGTGGATCTTGTGCTTGTGAAAAAGAGCAAGCAAACACCAATGCAACCACAAGAGTTAATATTCTTTTCTTCATATTTCTTATAATTATTCTTCGTTTTTTACTATATTTTTAGCCTAATTTGAGTTGGCAATATTACAAAAAAAAATGCAAATAGAGAAAGTTTCTGCGATTTTTTTATTTTTTTCACCATTTTCTAACCCAATTATACTGATAAAACAGCATTATGTTTCACTTATTTAAAGATTTTAAAAAAAATTCTTTGTTTTGAGAGAAAAAATAAAAATTAAAAAGACAATGTATATAAAAATACCATTAAACAATAAAACAATAAAAATAATGTTATAATAATTATGAAAAGATTTATTTTAATTTTAGCGGTAATTTTTCAAACAGGAATTAGTGTTTCACAAACAATAATTTATCCTGATTCATCGGTTCTTTCTTCGGGGAATTGGTATTATGTAAATATTCCTTCAAACAATATTTACAAATTGACTTACAATGATTTTCTTGCTTTGGGAGTAGAAGAAGAAGAAATCAATTTTGACAATTTATCAATATGGGGAGGTTGCGAAGGAGCAATTAGCGATACTAATAGCAATTACACTCAATCCGATTTAACAGAAAAAACAATTTACGTAAACAAACAAGAAAAATATGTCTTGTTTTATGCAAAATCTACAATAAAATACGAGTTTGATACTCCAAACAACAATTTTTATTTTACATCTCACCCCTACGCTGATGCCTCTACATATTTTATTACTTTTGATTCCTCTATCGGTCAAAAGAAAAGAATTACCGAAAGACAGTCTATTGAAAGCGAAAATGCACAAGAGAGTAGATTTGCAAAAGATTTCTTTCTACATAAACGAGAATTAGTAAATCTTTTAGGCTCTGGAAGAAATTGGTTTGGAGAAAGTTTTTCTATATCGTCAAATCAAAACTCATTTCCCTTATCCCTTCAAGGCATATCAGACCAACACCCTGCCAAGATTACACTTTGCCTTGCTAATGAAAGTTCTAATCCTGTTAGTTTTTTGTGTAAGATTGCCAACAAAGAAGTTGGGCAAGTTAATATAACATCTAAACACGATGATTACGCTGCACAATTAAGCACAAGAGAGTTTTACACAACCATATCTAACGAATCCCCTACTCTTTTACTGCAATTCAACGCCAATAGCAACGTTGATAAAGGCAGATTAGACTATATATTAGTTAATTACACAAAAAAATTAAGATTCAACAACTCTGCATTAAAAATCTATTCAAACAAAAGCGAAGAATTAAACAAAAAAACTTGCTATGTAATAGAAAACGTTAGAACAAACAACATTAAGATTTGGGACGTAACCAATCAAAACGAGGTTTATTCAATAACAGATTTTCAAAGACAAGATAATAACGAGTTAAGAGTAGTTGTTCCGAACGATACTTTAAGAACGCTTTATGTTTTTTCATCTACATCCTTCCCTTCACCAATTCTAAAAGGCAAAGTAGAGAATCAAAACCTACACGCTTGGGGTCCTACCGATTTTATAATAGTTACCGCACCTCAATTCAAACAACAAGCCGATAGCCTTGCACAACTTCATAGGCAATATGACGGAATTACGGTTAATGTAGCAACAACCACACAAGTCTATAACGAATTTTCATCTGGAACAAAAGATTTTCTTGCCATAAGAGAATTAGCACGTATGCTTTACAACAAATACTCCTCAGAAGGCAAGGCTCCAAAAAACATTCTTTTATTTGGCGATGGCACATTTGACAATAAAAACATTTTAGGAATGAATAATAATTTTATTCCAACCTATCAATCCATCAACTCTATAATTGACGCAGGCACATCATACACAACAGATGACCCAATAGGATATTTATCTCCTTATTCAAAAGGAAGCATAATCGACACCCTAAAAATAGGAATTGGAAGAATACCTTGCAACAACGAAAGTGAAGCAAACAATTTTTTAGATAAATGTAGAAGATATATATCAAAAGAAGACCTTGTAGAAGGCAAACTTGGCTCTTGGAGAAACAATATAACACTAACAGCAGACGATGCAGACACATGGGGAGAACGCTATTTTATTGACAATGCAGAGACTATCTATTACGAAATCAAAGAAACAAACCCTATTCTCAATGTAGAAAAGATTTATTCCGATGCCTACAAACAATACGCCTCATCTTCGGGAGCAACATACCCCGATGCCTCAAAAGCAATCAATCAAAGAATGAAAAAAGGCTGTCTTTTATTCAACTATGTAGGACACGGCTCAGAGGATCACCTTTCAAGCGAAAGACTAATCACAATAACCGACATAACAAGTTGGGATAACTATTACTCACTCCCTATTGTAATTACCTCTACTTGCGAATTTACACGTTTTGATATGATTGACAAACAATCAGCAGGCGAATTTATTCTTTCTTCCCAAAACGGAGGGGGTATAGCCTTAATTTCCGCTTCAAGAAAAATCCCTTCACGAAACGAAATCAACACAAACATACATCGATTTGCCGTAATAAAAGAAAACAACAAAGGCCTAACCTTTGGAGAAATGTTTATGAAAGCCAAAAACGCAACAACCCTTGTAGTAGAAGAAAGAAGTTTTGGACTTTTTGGCGACCCAGCACTAAGAATAGACCTTCCCGAATATAATATTCAAACAACAAAAATCAACAACCAAGAAATCAATCCAACCTCTCCCGATACAATAAAAGCCCTTTCTCAAATGACAATAGAAGGCATAGTAACCGATCATACAAACAACATAATACAAGACTTTAATGGAAAGATAGAAATAACCCTTCTTGACAAAGCAAGCAATTATTACACACTTGACAACGAAGGATTAAACACCGACATAGAATTTGAACAACAAAAAAACATATTACACAAAGGAATAACAAGAGTAGAAAACGGAAAATTCACCTACACCCTTACCGTTCCAAAAGACATAGCCTACAACTATGGCAAAGGAAAGCTTAGTTTCTATGCACAAACCGATAAAACAGACGCAGCAGGCTATTGCGATGATTTCATCATAGGAGGAATAGACACAAGCGTAGTTATAGAAGAAACACGACCTCAAATATCACTTTACATCAACGACACCAACTTTATTAACGGAGGAATAACAGATGAAAACCCTAAACTATTTGCAATAATCAGCGATCAAATAGCAATAAACACCGTAGGAAGTGGACTTGGACACGACATTATGGCACGATTAGACAATGCCGCAAACACCTTTGTACTAAACGATTATTTTGAAGTAGATTCCATAAACTCAAACAAAGGAACAATCACATTTCCATTTAGCAATCTTTCACAAGGCGAGCATACCCTAAGTTTGAAAGTTTGGAATATATTTAACTTTTCCTCAGATGCAACAATAAACTTTGTTGTCAATTCCTCGGAAGAAGGCAATGTAATGAAATTAAAGAACTATCCAAATCCATTTAACAACAACACTCAAATAATTCTTCAACACAACCAACCTTCCACAATACAAAGAGCAGAATTGCAAATCTTCAATCAAGACGGAAGGCTAATAATCAACATGGACGTAACACCTTACATTGGCACTTATAGCATTGGCCCAATAACTTGGCAAGGCACAACAGAGGGTGGAGAAAAACTATCAAACGGAGTTTACTTTTGTAGAATGCAAATCAAAACACAAACAGACGAAATAACAACTCCAACCCAAAAAATCATCATTTTCAATAGAGAAAAATAATAAAACAAAAATAATAGCGTTTAAGATTGGTAAAAAATTAAAAATTAGGTAATGAAAAAGATTTTTTTAGCAGTAACAATTCTTATTTTAGGAAATAGTCTTTTTGCACAAAGATTAGATAATGACAATATAGATCAACTATCGGGCAAGGTAACAGACGGAGCAAGAATAGTATCAACAGGAGTTCCTTTATTAATTATAGCACCCGATGCAAGAAGTGGAGCAATGGGCGATGTTGGTGTTGCAAGTAAACCTGACGCAAACTCTTTGCATTGGAACGCCGCTAAATTAGCCTTTATGCAAAACCAAACAGGCGTTTCATTCACATACTCTCCTTGGTTAAGAGAATTAGTCTCAGACATAGAATTGCTATATCTTGGAGGATACTACAAAGTTAATGAAAGAAGTACATTAGGAGCCTCTTTAACCTATTTCTCTCTTGGTTCAATAGACTTTTTTGACAATGAAGGAATGGCAACCGGTACATATAAGCCAAACGAATTTGCAATGGATTTGGCCTACACAATGAAACTAAACGAAAACTTCGCAATTTCCCTAACAGGACGTTACATTCGTTCCGATTTAACGCAAGGACAAAACGTTGGAACAACCTCTACTCACGCAGCAAACGCAGGAGCAGCCGATTTAGGTCTTTATTACCAAAAAGCAATCAAAGCAGTACGTCCCTCAGAATACGCCTTAGGACTTCAAATCTCAAATCTTGGTTCTAAAATCTCATATTCAGACAATATGGATAGCGAATTCTTACCAGCAAACCTAAGACTTGGAGGAAGATATACCACACAATTAGACCAATTCAACGAAATTTCCATAATGATGGACTTCAACAAACTATTAGTTCCTACACCTCCTGTTTACGATGATGAAACAGGGCAAATATTTGCAGGAATGGACCCTAATGTAGGAGTATTTCAAGGAGCAATTCAATCTTTCTATGACGCTCCAAACGGATTTAAAGAAGAGATTCAAGAGATTTCACTCTCTGTTGGTGCAGAATATTGGTACAATAAAGTCTTAGCACTAAGAGCAGGTTACTTTTACGAAGCCAAAAACAAAGGAGCAAGACAATATCTAACACTTGGAGCAGGAATAAAATACAACGTAATGGGATTAGATATTAGTTATTTAATTGCGACAGGTCAATTAAACAACAATCCTTTGAAAAACACCCTTAGAGTTGGCTTAAACTTTGATTTATAATAAAGAAATGAAAATAAAAACAGGAATAGGATACGATGTTCACCAATTAAAAAGTGGTGAACATCTTTGTTTAGGGGGAATAAAGATACCTTCCGAATTAGAAGCCGTAGGACATAGCGATGCCGATTGCTTAATTCACGCAATAATCGATGCACTTCTTGGAGCAGCAAACCTAAGAGACATAGGCTTTCAATACCCCGATACAAATATGCAATACAAAGGCATAGATTCAAAAGAACTTTTAAAAGATTGTGTAGATAAAGTAAGAGCCAAAGGCTTTGAAATCGGCAACATAGACTCTACAATATGCCTTCAAACCCCAAAAATAGGAAAACACATTCCTCAAATGCAAGAATGCTTAGCACAAATCATAGGCATAGACACCGAAGACATCTCCATAAAAGCCACAACCACAGAGAAATTAGGCTTTGTAGGCAAAAGCGAAGGCATTTCAGCCTACGCCATTTGCTTAATCACAAAATAAAGCAAAGAATTAAAAAAATAAATCAAAGAAATAATTTCAAAAAGCATAGAAAAAAAATAATTTTTCTATGCTTTATTTTCTGCACGTGGTGCAGTCGAGTCTGCATGTGGTGCAGAAAAAACTGCACGTGGTGCATACAATAATAAATATATAATATAATAATAACTAAAAAGAAAAATAATAAAAAGAAAAAGGATGAACATTTTTTTTGAATGTTTAAATTAGCCAACAAACAACCCCGCCCGCCCTTCATTTTTTTGAGAAAAAATAATATTTTACAGAAAAAACTTGGAATATTCGTTTTTTTCTTTTAACTTTGTAGCTTAAATAAAAACCTTTAAAGTTATGAAAAAGTTATTATTAATTTTATTGGCATTGTTGCCTTTTGTGTCAAGAGCACAATACGATACAGCTTGGGTTGGTGATGATTATTTAGAACAATATATATTCCCACCATTGATACATAATTCATTAGAAAGACAAACAATACCACCACAAGGATTGGTTTTAGCTTATAATGGTGTACATTTATCTCATTTATACAACATTAGTCCTTTTGATTATGCAGAAGAAGTAGCACAAAGATATGAAGTTGCTGCTAATGATAGTGTCAGAATCATGGGTGTGGCTCTTTACTCTTACTTTAATCCGATACATAATCCAGCAAGAGAGGTCGATTATATAACTGTGAGTATTTTAAACTCTGATTTAACTGAAACATTGTATTCCCAAACTTTTGCATCAGGAAGTGCAGGAGATCCTAATTTTGATTTTATAAGTTATATAAATACACCAGGAGGTCATAATGGTTTTTTTTATCCTTTTGTTGAATGTATTTTTGATGATACAATTACTTTGTATGGAGATTATTTTGTTGCCTTTAAGCATCATGGCTTGTGCTCTGCTTGGATTTATAATTCAGATGTTTATTGTACTGATTTGGCGTATATGCATCTAACTACGCCAAGTGGAGAGACAACTTCTCTTTCTAATTCTGTTATATATATTCCTCCAGGATATAACACAAAATATAAACCGTTTGTAAAAACTTGTTTAAGTCATAGAAATTGGACTTATTTTGATCAATTAAATTGGCCAACTTGTGATCTGGCAAAATATCCAGGTTCTAATTGGGATCAGGTTAATGATACTTCTATTTATATGGCATTAGGCATATGTCCTATAAAGGCTTTAAATAATTCTTCTTCTGATTCATTAGATAGTGGCGTTGTTTCGGTTGAATTTCTTGAAGAAAACATAGAGATTTATCCTAATCCTGCAAAAGATGTTTTGAATATAAATTCTGCTTTTGCAATAAAAGAAGTTGAAATCTATGACGCTTTGAATCGCTTGATTGAAAAACGCAAAGCAAACAAAAGAAACATTCAAATCAATCTTGCAAACTACAAAGCAGGTTCTTACATAGTAAAAATAAACACCGCAAAAGGCAGTGTGAAAAAGAAATTGATTGTGGAATAATTCAAAGAGTTATAAAAATAATTCAAAGAAATAATTTCATAAAGCAAAGAAAAAAATAATTTTTTCTTTGCTTTTTTTTCTTTATCTTTGCCAAAAATATTCTTTTATGAAAAAATACATTTTTGCTTTAATTATAGCGTTATTTTTCTGCAATGTTTTGTTTGCAGTGCCTGCTCAAAAGCAGTTGATTACTATCACTCAACCCAATGGAAAAGAGCTTTCTTATTGGTTAAAGGGCGATGAGTTTATTCATTGGGCAGAATCTATTGACGGATACACTCTTTTACACAATAAAGAAGGGGTTTTGTGTTATGCAACTTTGAACGAAAAAGGTGAAATGGTAGCTTCTCAAATCATTGCTTGCAATCCCGAACATAGAGATGTGAATGAGGTGATTTTTTTGGAAAAAACCGAGAAAAATCTATTCTTTTCCGATGAGCAATTGAAAATTGTAAGAGAAAGACGAATGAATCGTTAAGTTTATTTCCGTTTTTTTTCGTATTTTTGCAACCTATGGCAGATAGTATTCAAACAAATAAGGGTAATTATACCGAAGATAATATTAAATCTCTTGATTGGCACGAGCATATTCGCTTGCGTCCGGGTATGTATATAGGTAAACTTGGCGATGGAGCGTCGGCTGATGATGGGATTTATGTGTTATTGAAAGAGGTTATTGACAATTCTATTGATGAATTTGTTGCAGGACATGGAAATTGCATTGAAATAGACATTGATTTCCACACAAAGAAGGTTAGAGTTAGAGACTATGGACGTGGAATTCCTTTGGAAAAAACGGTAGATTGCGTTTCAAAGATGAATACCGGTGCAAAGTATGACTCAGAGACTTTTCAAAAATCAGTAGGTATGAATGGAGTTGGTACAAAGGCAGTAAATGCACTTAGTACCTACTTTAAAATTTCTTCTGTTAGAGATGGAAAGATAAAATCTGCTGAATTTTCGGAAGGAAAAATCACTAACGAAGAACAAATCAAAGACACTGAGGAAAAAAACGGCACTTGCGTAGAATTTATTCCTGATAACGACCCTAAGATTTTTGGTAATTACAATTATTTAGATGAATATGTTGAGAAGATGATTTGGAATTATGCCTACTTAAACAAGGGTTTATCTTTGATTTACAATGGCAAAAAAATCCAATCTAAAAAGGGTCTTTTCGATTTGCTTAACAATAATTTGCAAGAAAACGAATCGCTCTACCCTATTATTCATCTTTCGGCAGGAAGTTTTGAATTTGCTTTCACGCATTCTGATAAAGTTTTCACAGAGGAGCATTATTCTTTTGTAAATGGACAACATACAACACAAGGTGGTACGCATCAATCTGCTTTTCGTGAGGCTTTGGTTAAGGTGTTAAAGGATTTCTTTAAGAAAGACTACGACCCATCGGATATTCGTTCGGGACTTGTTGCCTCAATCAGCCTTAGAATTAACGAACCTGTGTTTGAATCTCAAACAAAGACTAAATTAGGTTCTACAAATATGATGCCTGACGGCTCAGGTCAAGCCGTAAGAACATTTATCTTAGATGCCGTTAAAAGTACTCTTGATGATTATTTGCATATCAATGCAGAGGTTGCAGAACTTTTACTACAAAAAATAGTTCGCAACGAAAAAGAACGCAAGGGTATGCAAAATGTAAAGAAACTTGCGAAAGAGAGTGCGAAAAAGGTAAGCCTTACAAACAGAAAACTTAGAGATTGCAGAATACATTATAACAGCAAAGACCCACGACGCTTAGAATCTACTCTTTTTATTACCGAAGGAGATTCCGCATCGGGTTCTATTACAAAGAGTCGTGATGTAAACACACAAGCAGTCTTTTCTTTAAGAGGTAAACCTTTGAATACATACGGCGATAGCAAAGAGGTTGTCTATAAAAACGAAGAGTTTAATCTTTTACACAACGCTTTGAACATAGATGAAGATATGGACAATTTGCGATACAATAATATTGTAATTGCAACCGATGCCGATGTGGACGGAATGCACATAAGAATGTTGCTAATGACTTTCTTTTTGAAGTTTTTCCCCGACTTAGTAAAGGCAGGCCATATATACATATTGCAAACTCCTTTGTTTAGAGTAAGAAACAAAAAAGAAACTTTATATTGCTATACTGAGCAAGAGAGAGATGAAGCAATAGGAAAATTAAGAGGCGAAGTAGAAATCACACGTTTTAAAGGGCTTGGAGAAATCTCTCCTGATGAATTTAGAAACTTTATAGGTAAGGACATAAAACTTGACCCTATTATTCTAAACAAAGAATCGGGTGTAAGTTCTATATTAGATTTCTTTATGGGTAAAAACACGCCCGAAAGACAAAGTTATATTATTGAAAATTTACGTTACGAAGAAGTACAATAGTAATAAATTATTTTTTAGAAATATGAAAAAAACAGTTTTTTATCTTATTTTAGCTTTCATTTGCTTTGGACAAACAGATATTTTTGCTCAAGATGATGAAGTAAAACCTTGGACCGATGTAGTAATTGACAATAGAGATCCTTCTCTTTGGACGTGGAACAAAAATAACTCTTCACGTTTTAGCATCAGAGGAGATTTTGACGGAGACGGATTCTCTGAAAATTTATACGAAACAGCAACTACTATTTTTTCTGATAACGATGAACTCACTCCTTTAAAGCTTGACGGAGATTTAGGAGTGTATTTCTTGGTTAATGAAGGAGATTTAGACGGAGATGGTGGAGATGAAATTTCATTTATGAGCGTTTATCGTGATTTTTCTGACATTAACTATTTCAGAGTTTGGACCTATACAGGCAATAAATGGAAAGAATTATTTTGTGTACAAGTTCACGAATATGATTGCCCTAATTACAAAGCTACAAAGCCAAACGAAATGTTTACTCATCAATGGAAAAGAAAAAATGGCTACAACCTAAACAAAATAGTCTTGAAACTTCACGATGGAGTTGTAGATGTAATTGCTATACACCCTAACGAACGCTACGCAATTGAACACATAAAACTCGTAGGCAAGACTTTCTCTAAAAGAGAATGGGGAACAATAATTCAACCTCGCAACGACTACTAATCAAGCAATGAAAAAAGTAATTGTTGTTGGAGCAAGCTCTGGTATTGGCGAGCAAGTAGTGCACCTTCCTTTGAAAGAAGGGTGCAATGTAGGAATTGCCGAACGAAGAATAGAGAAACTAAAAGATATTCAAGACAAATACGGCGAAGAAAGAGTAAAAATCATTGATTTAGACGTTCAAAAACAAGACGCAGACAAGAAATTAGAGACGCTAATCAATCTCTTAGGTGGGATGGATTTGTATTTTCACGCCTCAGGCATAGGAACTCAAAACATAGACTTAGTTCCCGAAATTGAAATTGAAACCTCAAAGACAAATTGCGAAGGATTCATTCGTTTAGTTACCTTTGCTTTTAATTGGTTCTACAAAAACAAAGTCAAAGGTCATATTGCAGTAATTTCTTCTATTGCAGGAACAAAAGGACTTGGCGTTGCACCTGCTTATTCTGCAACAAAAGCAATGCAAAACACCTACATTCCCTCGCTTTGCCAACACTCAAAAATCAAACAGCGTGATGAGTGGCGGCGCTCCGCGGGCACCGGGGGTTCTGCGGTGAGTGCCTTGACACGGGAGTG